>NZ_KV786944.1:3358-5879 GCF_001806955.1 Burkholderia sp. HMSC10F09 | reverse complement strand
CCGGCCGACGCCGTTCGCGCGCGCATCGAGCCAGCCGCCCCAGCGCGTCCACGGCAGCCGCGCAAGCGCCGCGTCGATGCGCCGCATCAGCGCGCGCGCGGCGACGTAGACAGGCACCACGTACGTGTCGAACCACGCCAGCGGATCGCGCGCCGGGCGCTCGGCATCGGCGGCACGCGGCGCGCGCACGCAGGCACGCCACAGCCATTCGCGCGGACTGAGCGGCTGCAGCACGCCCCACTCGCGCGCGAGCCGCAGGAACACGGCGCGCACGCCGCGGCGCACGACGTCCGGGCGGCCGGGCGGCGGCGCATGGAAGAACAGCCGCACGAGCCAGTCGAGCAGCGTGCGCTGCGCGGGCAGCCCGAGCCCGCGTGCGATCCACGCCGTCGTGCCGCGGCGCGCGGCGCGCAATCGTGCGACCAGGGCCGCCTTCATCGCGACGCTCCCGCCCGGCCAGCGACGGCCGCCGTCAGCCACGCGTCGACCCAGTTCGCGACGCCGTGCAGGTCGTGCGACGCCTGCGAATACGGCGCGTCGTCGAAGATCCAGCTGCCGCGCGCGAACGCTTCGGGCACCGCGGCGTCCGCATGGATGCGCTGTTCGAGCAGCGCGGTCGGGCCCGCCACGGCGCGCAGCATCGCGAGCGCGTCGCGCTGCATGTCGCGTGCGGGGTTCAGGCGGTTCACGACGATCTGCCACGCGCGGCCGCCCGCGCGCAGCCCGTCGAGCCGTGCGGCGAGCGTCGCGCACGCGGCGGGCTCCGGCGGCACGACGACGAGCGTCAGGTCCGCACAGCGCAGCGCCTGCTCGGCCTGCTGCGACGGCTGGCGCGCGGTGTCGATCAGCACGACGCCGTCGGCCGGCAGCGCGATCTCGTCGAGTGCGCGTGCAAGCCAGGCGCGATCGGCCGCGAGCCGCGCGTCGCAGGCGGCGGCGCCCGCCGCGTCGACCGGCCCGTACGGCACGAACAGCACGCCGTCCACATTGCGCCAGGTGTGCGCATGCCAGGGCTCGGCGCCGCCGAGCAGGCTTTGGGCGAGGCCCGCATCGGCGAGCGTGTCGAGGCCGAGCAGCGCGCCCATCAGGTTCTGCGGATCGAACTCGACCGCGACGACGGGCCGCCCGCGACGCGCGAGCAGCACCGCGAGCGCGGCCGCGAGCGTGGTGCGGCCGGCGCCGCCTGCCGTCGACGTGATGGCGATCGTCTTCATCGCGTGCCCTCGTCGGCGCGCGCCGCTTCGGGCAGCAGCCGCCCGCGCAGCGCGACCGGTACCAGCGTGCACGGCACCGCATCGCGCCGACCGAGCCCGCGCGGTGCCTGAAAGCCGCGGCCGACGCCCAGATGCTGCGCGACGATCCAGACGGGCACCGCGATCGCGATGCCGACGAGAAATCCGATCACGAGTTCGGCGATCATGCGCCCTCCGGCTTGCGCAGCGGCATCGCGCTGCGCGTGGCGCCGCGCGCATGCACGGCGGAAAATGCGGAATGTGCGGTGTCGGCGGCGACGGTCTGCGCGGCGGCCGCATCGGCGGACGAGGCGGGCGGCATCGTGCGGGCGGGCGATGCGTCGTCGTGCCGCGCGCCGGCCGCCTCGACTGCGGCGCCGGCATCGTCCGCATCGTCTGCAGCGACGGCATCGATCGCGCGGGCCGCCTCGCCTCCACCGTTCGGCTCCGGCGACGCGAACAGGTCGCTGTAGTCGGCCACCGGCGCGCGCCGCTGCTCGGCCTTCAGCGCATGCAGTTCGGTCGCGATGCTGCCTTGCCCGAGACAGAGGACGCGGTCGGACAGCGTATCGACCGGCACGTCGAAGATGCGCGCGAGCGCGTCGTCGGCATCGGTCGGTTCGCACGCGAACAGAAACACGTACAGGTGCGCGGCGTCCGCCGTCACGACGTCGCCGGTGCGGCGCGGCCGGCAATGCCGCAGCGCGTCGACGTGCGACACCGCGGGCAGCAGCGTCAGCTTCGCGAGCGTATGCGGCAGCGCGAGCACCGCGCCGCGCTCGAGCACCGCGGCAATCCGCGCGCAGAACGTGCCGACCGGCAGATAGCCGAGCACCGGCTCGCCGAGCGCGGCCGCAAGCGCCGCACGATAATCGGCCGGCACCGGACGCGCGAACAGTTGCCCGCGCAGCGCGTGCACGGCGGCCTGCACGCGCGAGAGCGGCACGTCGCGGCCGACCACGCGGTTGGCCCCGACGCTCAGCACGAGCGTTTCGAACTGCTGACGCAGCACCTCGCCGCGCTCGACGACCGCGATCTTCAGCGCGCCGCCGCTGCGTCGGCGCAGCGCATGTACCTGTGCGCACAGCGACTCGAGCTGCGCGTTGGTGCGAAACGCGAGCACGGCCGTCGCGGCCTGCGCCTGCGCGCACGCGGCGACGACGGCCGCGTTGTCGTCGACGATCTCCCAGCCGGCCGGCACGTGCGCGACGCCGTCGATCACCGCGCGGCTGACGACGACGCGATCCTCGTCGATCGCGAGCCGCGTGCGGCGCGCCGGTTCGGCCGCG
>NZ_KV786944.1:0-3338 GCF_001806955.1 Burkholderia sp. HMSC10F09 | reverse complement strand
GCCGCGTGCGGCGCGCCGGTTCGGCCGCGCCCGCATCGACGATCGCCGACAGCCGGCCGTTCGCCGCGAAGCGCAGCGGGCGCACCTCGCCGGCCGCGAGCGTGCCGCCCGCGCGCCAGAATTCGACGAGCCACAGCAGTTCGCCGTGCGTGCGCTGCAGCTGCGCGACGCCCGCGCATACGCTGTGCAGGCCGCTGCGCGACGTGCGATCGGTGTCGCGCACGAACGGACGATCGTCGGTGCGTGCGGCGTCGGCGGCGTCCGGATCGAGCAGCAGCACGAGCGCGATGCGGTGCGCGCGGCACCAGTCCGCGAGCGCGCGCGCTTCGTCCGCGAGTGCGGCCGGATCGTCCCAGCTGAACCAGCGCTGCGCGCCTTCGACGACATACAGCGAGCGCGCGCGAAAGCCGTAGCGCTTCAGTGCGCGCAGTGCACCCGCGAGCCGCGCGAACGGCCGCGGCGCGGCAGCGCGCGGTGCGTCGCGATGCGCGTCGGCGTCGGCGTCTGCGGCCTGCGCGTTCTGCACGGCGTCGCGCGGCTGCGGCGGCATCGCCAGCACGTTGAGATTGCGCGGCCAGCCGGCCGGCTGCGCGCCGCCCGCGAAGCCGCGCGTCTCCATCTGCGCGGCGACGTGCGCCGCATCGCGCGCGAGCACGACGGTCACGTCGCGCGTGCGCGCATGGCGCGCGCTTTCCCATACGAGCGCGTCGCAGGCAGGCGTTTGCGCGGCCGCGTAGAGCGCGTAGAGGCCGCCCGCTTCGAGCTGCGTCCACGTATCGGGCAGGCCGTCGATCGCGAGCCGGCCCGGCGCGCCGGCGCGAGCGCCGGCCGCTGCGCTGCGCCAGAGCGTACGCAGCCGCTCGACGATCGCTGTGCCGAGCGCGGGGCGTGTAGCGTTGAAATCGGTATTCACGCGTTCCCCTAATAGTCCGAGTAGAGCCGTACGGGCGTCGGCGTGACGAGCCAGCTGCGCTCGGCGCGCGCGTCGAACGCATAGCGCAGATAGACGAGCGCCGAACTGGGCGCGTAGTCGTGCGACCGGTCGACATGCAGTTGCGCGCCCACGCTCAGATGCGCGTTCACGCGGTATTCGGCGATGCCGTTCACGCCGTACGAGAACGACACGCCGCGCGTCGAGCTGCCCGTGTAGACGAGGCCGGCCGCCTGCTGCTCGGCGCGCCGGTCCGCGAAGGTCGGATAGAACAGCGAATCCTTCTCGTAGCTGTTCGAGATGCCGGCCGTGACGGTCAGATCCCACGACAACGCGTCGCGCCGCCCGGCCCACTCGATCGGCACGCCGAGCGACAGATAGCGCTGCGGACTGTAGTAGCCGCCCTGCCCGTAGGTGTAGTACCGCAGGTTCTGCGCGTAGTGCCACGCGTTGCCGACAAGCCCGGTGGCGACCTTCATCGTCGCGCGTTCGTAGACGGGGGCCATGAAGCCCGTGCGCAGCGTCACCTCCGCGTTGCGCTCGACGTTGCGGCCCGACAGCACGCCGGCGCCGAGTTCGGCGAACAGATTCGCGCGGCCGACGTCGACCGACGCGCGCAGATTCACGCCGTCGCGGCGCACGCCACCCCACACCGCGCCCGTCCACGGGTCGCGCATGCCGGCATACGACAGCACGCTGCTCGTTTCCGGCCGCCGCGACGCGTTCACGCTGACGCTCGCGGGCCCCGCGTCGAAACGGTAGCGCACGCCGCCGACCAGGTAGTGCACCGGAAAGCCGAGCGGCGACGTGCCGAGATCGACGCGCCACGCGTCGGACCGGTAGCCCGCGCCGAGCGCGACGCCCGTCGTCGACTGGTGCAGCGCGCCCGGCGGATGTGCGATCAGCGCGCCGGCCGACGCAGCCGGCGCAAACGGCGGCGGCAGGCCGTTCAGCGCGTTGAGCGCCGCATACGTGCCGAACGTTTTCAGCGTGTAGGCGTCCGGGTTGCTTGTGTCGAGCGTGCCCGCATCGAGATGCACGGTGTCGAGCTGCAGGAACGCGTGGCCGTCGTAGCGCACGGGCACCTGCATATAGATCGGCACCTGCTGCGCGCGATACGCGGAAATGCCTTCGTCGCCGGACTTGTAGGCCGGCAGCCAGCCGATCTCGATCTCCGGGTCGCGCCGCTGCTCGAGATCGGCGAACGCGGCCTGCGCGGGCGTCAGCCCGTCGCGGCCTGCGCGTACGCCGCTCGCGCGCTCCTGCGACATCGACAGCCGGTACAGCGACGCCGCGTCGTCGTAGCGGCGTTGTCCCTCGGCGACGCGGCCGGCCGCGACCGTCACGTCCGCACGCGCCGGATACGCGGCCTGCAGCCGGTCGGTCACCTGCACCGCGGCGTCCGAGCGGCCGAGCGCGTTCAGCCGCCGCACGACGGCGAGCCGCGTGTCGACGTCGTCGTCCGGCGTGCGCGCCAGCACCGCTTCGACGCGTGCCAGCGCGGCCGCGCGACGGCCGCTCTCCTCGTCGATCCGCGCGAGCGCGAGCTGCGTGTCGGGATCGTCGGGCAGGCGCGCGACGAGCGGCGCAAGCGCGTCGCGCGCGGCATCGTAGCGGCCCTGCGCGCGCTCGACGTCGGCGAGTTCGAGCGCATAGCGCTTGTCGGCGCGGCCCGCCGCAGTCACGCGCGCGAGCAGCGCGCGGGCGCGCGCATCGTCGTGCTGCGCGATCGCATCGTCGGTCTGCCGCAGCACCACGCGCAGCGCCTGATCCTCGAGCCGCGCGCTCTGGGCAGGCGTCAGCGCCGGGTCGCGGCGTAGCGCATCGAGCCACGCGACGAGCGCATCGTCGCGCCGCGCGCTGCCGAGCAGATCGCCATAGCGCAGTCGCACGTCGGCATCGGCGTCGGCCGGATGGGCGGCAATCCAGTCGTGCAGCGGCGCGAGGCCGCGCTCCGTCTCGCCCGCATCGATCCACTGCGTGCCGATCGCGGCAAGCACGTCGGGATCGTCCGGTGCCTGCCGCTGCGCACGCTCGAGCGAGGCGGCGAACGCCGTGCGGTCGCCGCGCGCGAGCGCGTCGCGTGCATCGGCCAGCGCGCGCTCCGCGTCGAGCTTGCGCGCGAGCGCGCGCATGCCGTCCGAGCGCTGCGCCTCGTCGATGCCGGCGAGCACGGCCTGCGCGCCGTCGACATCGTCGAGCGAATGGCGGTACAGCGCGCTCGCGTAGCGCATCTCGGGCGTATCGCGATACGCGAGTCCTTCATCCATCACCGTGCGGCCAAGCTGCGGCAGTCCCATGTCGCGATACAGGCGCGCGAGCGAGAAGCGCGTCCAGGCCGCGTCGGGCGCCGCGCGCACGGCCGCTTCGTAGCGTTGCGCGGCCGGCCCGCGTTCGCCGCGCGCCG
>NZ_KV786943.1:0-1198 GCF_001806955.1 Burkholderia sp. HMSC10F09 | reverse complement strand
CGGCTTGCGCGATGCTCGGCCATGAATGCCCCCGCCGCCTGTCCGCTACCCGACATGAAACTGCCCGATCCCGCCGACTTTCCCGTTCGCGCGGTCCCGCTCGCGCCGCTGGCGAAGGAACGCGCGACGGTACTCTGTCATCGCAACGGCCGCGTTCTGCTGGTCGCGCGCCGGCCGTCGTCGCGCTGGACGCTGCCGGGCGGCGTGATTCGCCGCGGCGAGTCCGCGCTCGACGCCGCGCATCGCGAGCTGCACGAGGAAACGGGACTGACGGGGCTCGACCTCGCGTATTTCTTCTACGTCGACGGCAACGTGAAACGCCATCACGTGTTCGTCGTCGATCTGCCGGCCGGCATGCATGCGTGCCCCGGCCGCGAGATCGCGCTGTGCCGCTGGGTGCCGATCGACGCGGTGGCGCGCTGGCCGGCCAGCATGCCGACACAGCACATCGTGCGTCAGCTCGCGCAGCTGCGCGACGTCGCGAGCGCGGACGCACCCGCGCTTACGCGCCGTCCGCCTTCCCGGTCAGCGCCGTGACCGATTGCTCGGGCTCGCGCGCAAGCCCCTGCGCGAACACCTTCAGCCCTTCGAGCAGCGGCGTGATCGCTTCCCACAGCGCATCGTCGTTGAGCAGCCGGTAGACGCCGCGCACGCCCGGCGCGACATGTTCGTGCTCGGCCGGCTGCCACGCGCCGATGTGGCGCAGTGCGTCGGCGGCCGCGAACATCGTCTTGCCGAACTGTTCGGGCGGCACGCGCGAGAGCGCCATCACGAGCATCGCGAGATTCTGCACGCCGGTCTGCGTGCCGGGCTTGTCGAGCGCGCCGACCAGCACCTCGGCGATCTTCGCGTTCGCGCTGACCACGTCGTTCGCGAAACGCAGGAAGCCGTGACGGTGCAGGCTGCCGAGCAGGCGTTCGAGTGCGTCGTGCGCATTCGGTTCGGAAGGAGGGGGTGTCGTATCGTCAGGCAGGCGTTCGGCCATCGGCTGTTCTCCGGAACGGGCGCCGCCGCGTGCGGCGCGACAGGAACACCCGCGGCAGGTGCGCCGCGGGGCGAATGACGGCGCGTCCGCGGGACGCGGTGCGACGCTGCGAGAGATCGTCGCACAACGCAAGGTTGCGTTCGCCCGGCGCGGGCGCACGCGGGCGGGCGGCGGCGCGCGAGTGTCGCGCACGCGTGCGGCGGCACGCAAGTG
>NZ_KV786942.1:2029-4309 GCF_001806955.1 Burkholderia sp. HMSC10F09 | reverse complement strand
GCCGGCCGGCCGAAACGGCGCGGGGCGCGCGGCACCGCGCGGCACCGCACGCCCGCGCGAACGCGATCAGAACGAATAGATGAACTGCGTCGCGAGCAGATCGTTCGACTTGCCGTACGAGCCGTCGTTGCGCAGGAACACCTTGTTGTTCGCCCAGTCGTGCCGGTATTCGACCTTCACGGTGATCTGCTGCGTCGGATAGAACAGCAGGTCGAGCGCGACGTCCTGACGGATCGCGCCCTTGCAGTCGAAGCCGAGCCCGCCGTTCGCCTTCGACGTCGCGAGGCAGTCCGCGTCGACGCCGAAACCGTTGTACGGATCCATCCCGTTGCCGTTCAGCGCGATGCCGCCGCCGCCGCCGCCGTTCTTGCGGTTCACGAGCGCATCGTAGCGCAGCGTCACGCCCATGCGGCCGACCACCGGCGCGTTGAACTTGCGGTGCGCGAGCAGCGACAGCCCGTACCACTGCGCGAGCCCGCCGTTGTACGCCGCATGCTGCTGCTGGCCGTAGTCGAGTTCGGCGTTGTATTGCACGTCGGCGAGCGTGTAGGTCGCGTCCGCTTCTGCGAAGAAGAACGTGCCGTAGGCGCTCGGCGCGGCGCCGCCAACGCCGTACGACACGTTGCCGGTCGCCGGGTCGATCGCGCTCGGCAAGGTCTGCCGGCCGATGTTGAACGACCCGCCGATGTCGAGCGCGCTCGACCACGTGTAGTCCGCGCGTGCGGTGAAGGTCGGCACCTTGTTGCTGGTCGTGATCGGATCGCCGAGCGCGTTGGTGCCGGTCTGCGTGACCGAGCCGTAGGTGCGGTACTGCTCGTTGCCGAGGAAGAACTTCCACGCCCAGGCGCCCTTCGTGTAGTTCATGCCCGCGCCGACGTAGCTGCCCGGATCGGAGAAGTCGTACAGCAGGTTGTGCGTGAGCGTGAGCATCTGGTTCGACTGCTGGACCTCGTAGCCGCCGAAGCTCGGAATCAGGCCGGCGACGAGCGTCGTCGTCGCGGTGATCGGCACGTTCACGACCGCCGTGTTCAGCAGGTTGTCGGTAATCGAGCCGCGCGAGTTCTGCAGCAGCGTGATGCCGTTGCCGCGGTTCGGCATCAGCGTGATCTCGGCCGACGGCGCCATCGGGCCGACGCCGAACGTCTTCTTGATGTCGAGATAGAGGTCGCCGAACGTGCTGTTGAAGTAGTTGTACGCGTTCTCGTGGTTCGCGAACAGGAACGACGACGTGCCCGCCGCGCGGTTGTAGATGTAGGTCGGGTCGATGTAGCCGGTCACCGACAGCCCCGCGAGCGGCCCGGTGTTCGCCGCGTCGGTCAGCGTGTCGACCTTCAGCTGCTGGCTCGCGATCTGCTGCTTCATCTCGGTCACGTCGTCGTTGGTCAGCATGGCCGGCGCCTTGCCGTAATCAGGTGAGCCCGGATCGGCGGCCACCGCGACCGGTGCGACGGCGGCCTTCGTGCCGCCCGACGTATTCGCGGCGGCGCCCGGCCGCGCGGCGAGCTGCGCCTGCATCGCCTTCATCTGCTGCTGCAGCGCCGCCACCTGCGCCTGCAGCGCCTTGATCTGCGCGGATGTCGAGTCGGCCAGCGCGATGCCCGGCAGTGCGCCGGCCACCAGCAGACAGATCAGTTTCTTCTTCATTGCGGATTCTCCTTGTCGTGCGCGTCGTCAATGCGTGGTCGAACGGCGCGCCGCCTAGCGCGACGCGCCGGGTTGTTTTCGGGACGGATGGCAGGGCGGGCTTACGCGGCCGCGAACGCGTGCTTCAAATCGGCCACGCGTCGGCGTTCGCGCGCGATCATCATCCGGTTCACGACGATCACGCCGATCGTCACCGCGGTGATGAACAGCGTCGCGAGTGCATTCATCTCGGGATTGAGTCCGAGCCGCACGCGCGAGAACACGACGAGCGGCAGCGTCGTCGAGCCGGGGCCCGACAGGAACGCCGACAGCACCAGATCGTCGATCGACAGCGTGAACGACAGCAGCCAGCCCGACAGCAGCGCCTGCGAGATCAGCGGCAGCGTGACGACGAAGAACACCTTCAACGGCGTCGCGCCGAGATCGAGCGCCGCCTCCTCGAGCGACTTGTTCATCTCTTTCACGCGCGACTGCACGATGATCGCGACGTACGACACGCAGAGCATCACGTGGCCGATCCAGATCGTCACCATCCCGCGCCCCTTCGGCCAGCCGAACATCTGCTCGAGCGCGACGAACAGCAGCAGCAGCGAGATCCCTTGAATTACTTCGGGAATCACGAGCGGCGCGTTGATC
>NZ_KV786942.1:0-2009 GCF_001806955.1 Burkholderia sp. HMSC10F09 | reverse complement strand
GGAATCACGAGCGGCGCGTTGATCATCCCCGTGTAGAGCGTGAAGCCGCGGAAGCGCCCGAAGCGCGCGAGCACGAAGCCGGCCCAGGTGCCGATCACGACCGACGCGGTCGCGGTCAGCAGGCCGATCTTCAGCGACAGCCAGGCGGCCGTCAGCAGCTCGTCGTCCTGCCAGAGCGCCGCATACCACTTCAGCGAGAAGCCGGACCACACGGTGACCAGCTTCGACTCGTTGAACGAGTACACGACGAGGCTGATGATCGGGATGTACAGAAACAGGAAGCCGAAGGCGAGAACGCCCGTCGACAGCGGTTTGCTCGGCTTGATCATTTCGCTTCCTCCAGTTCCTTGACCTGGTAGTACTGGAACAACGCCATCGGC
This sequence comes from Burkholderia sp. HMSC10F09, assembly GCF_001806955.1. Taxonomy (NCBI): domain Bacteria; kingdom Pseudomonadati; phylum Pseudomonadota; class Betaproteobacteria; order Burkholderiales; family Burkholderiaceae; genus Burkholderia; species Burkholderia sp. HMSC10F09. Next base: position 1,629 of record NZ_KV786942.1, on the reverse strand, counting down.
ACGAGCAGCAGCAGCACCATCGCGACGGTGACCGCGGACGCCATCGGCCAGTCCATGTTGTTGAAGAACTCATCCCACATGACGCGCCCGATCATCAGCGTGTCGGCGCCGCCGAGCAGCTCCGGAATCACGTATTCGCCGACCGCCGGAATGAACACGAGCAGGCTGCCCGCGATGATTCCGTTTTTCGACAGCGGCAGCGTGATGCGCGTGAATGCGACCCACGGCTTCGCGCCGAGGTCGTATGCGGCCTCGAGCAGCGTGAGGTCCATCTTCACGAGGTGCGCGTACAGCGGCATCACCATGAACGGCAGGTACGAATAGACCATCCCGATGTAGACGCCCGCGTCGCTGTGATAGAGCCGCAGCGGCGTGTGGATGATGCCGAGCGCGATCAGCGCGTGGTTCAGCAGGCCGTCGTCCTTCAGGATGCCGATCCACGCGTACACGCGAATCAGGAACGACGTCCAGAACGGCAGCATCACGGCCATCATCAGCACGTTGCGCGTGCCGGGCTCCGCGCGCGCGATGTAGTACGCCATCGGATAGCCGATCAGCAGGCAGAACACCGTCGATACGGCCGCCATCTTCAGCGAGCTGAGATAGGTCGCGACGTACAGGTCGTCCTGCAGCAGAAACGCGTAGTGCGACAGTTGCAGCGCGAAGTGCACGACGCCGTCCTTGACCTGCACGAGCGACGTGTACGGCGGAATGCCCATCACCTGATCGGCGAAGCTGATCTTCAGCACCAGCACGAACGGCAGCGCGAAGAAGACCGCGAGCCACAGGAACGGCACGCCGATCGCGACGCTGCGCCCGGACGGCAGCAGGCGAGACAGCGTGGGGAAACGCGCGCGGCGGCGCGGCGCCGCGACAGCCGGCACGGCGCCGGGCGACACCGGCGCGGACGAAGGGGAAGCGGAGGTTCTCATCGTCGGCTCCTCACTGCGTCAGCACGACGCCGCTCGCCGGCGACCACGAGACGAACACGTCGTCGTTCCACGACGGCGCGCCGTCGTGCATCAGATGCGAGCTCGACAGGTTCGACACGACGGTCTTGCCGCTCGGCAGCCGCACGTGATACAGCGAGTAGCTGCCCATGTAGGCGATGTCGGTGACGACGCCGCGCGCCCAGTTGTGCGGTGCCTTCGGCTTCTCGCGCGAGACGTGCACGCGCTCGGGGCGCACCGAGATGCCGACCGGCATCCCGAGCGGTCCCGTCACGCCGTGGCTCACGTACATGCGTGTTTCGAGATCGTCGCTCTCGACGAAGATGTGGTCGGGCTCGTCCTCGACGACGCGGCCCTCGAACAGGTTCGTCGAGCCGATGAATTCGGCCGAGAAGCGGCTGTTCGGATACTCGTAGACTTCGCCCGGCGTGCCGATCTGCACGATGCGGCCTTCGCTCATCACCGCGAGGCGGCTCGCCATCGTCATCGCTTCTTCCTGATCGTGCGTGACCATCACGCAGGTCACGTCGACCTTGTCGATGATGTTGACGAGTTCGAGCTGCGTCTTCTGCCGGATCTTCTTGTCGAGCGCGGACATCGGCTCGTCGAGCAGCAGCAGCTTCGGGCGCTTGACGAGCGAGCGCGCGAGCGCGACGCGCTGCTGCTGGCCGCCCGACAG
>NZ_KV786941.1:11555-19235 GCF_001806955.1 Burkholderia sp. HMSC10F09 | reverse complement strand
CGTGACGAGCGTCACGGCCCGCGCGACGCGTCGCCGATGTCGGCGGCGCTCACGTCGAGCGCCGCACTGCATTCGATCGCCGCATCTTCGACGCGCGGCTTGTTCTCGTCGATCGCGCGCCGCGCGAGATCGCACAGATAGGTGCGCACGCGCAGCCGCTCGGCGGTGTCGAGCGCGGCGTAGCGGGCGATCACGTCGGGTTCGAACCGCAGATCGACCGCACACCGCCACTCGCGCGCGCTGGCCTCGACCGGCGCGCGCACCCACGACACCTGGATCGTCAACCGTCCCGACGCGTCGTCCGCGTGGACGACCACGGTCGACTGCGACGGAAAGCCGTTCGCCAGCGCATGCTCGATTTCGGCGATGCGCTGCGAACGGTCGGACGCTGCCGTCATCGGCGTACGACGCCCAGCAGCAGCGTGACCAGGAAGATCACGACGAAGATGTAGAACAGGATCTTCGCGATCTCGGCCGCGCCGGCAGCGATGCCGCCAAAGCCGAAGACGGCTGCAATGATCGCGATGACGAAGAAGATGAGTGCGTATCGAAGCATGGATTCCTCCTGGGGAACAGCGACCGTCGACGCCCATCGTCGTCGATCAAGAATCGTGCTTGTGCCTGGGTTTGCCGTGGGTCGGCGTCGAGGCCATTTTCTCGAGCTCTTTCTCGCTCATCGATTTGGCCATCGACTTCGACGGCGGTTTCAGGTCCTGCATTTTGGTGCGGCCGCGCTTGGCCGACAGGGCCGCCCCTGCCGCGCGCTGCTGGGCCTGAGATTTCGCTGGCATGGTTCGCTCCCTCGGTTTGCGCGCGCCGCGCTGCGGCGCGCGATCGGTTCGGCCGCACGCATCGTCATGCGGCGTCGCGGCGGCGCAGCTCGGCCGGCGGAATCTTCATCGCCTGCCGATACTTGGTCACCGTACGGCGCGCAAGAAGGATGCCGCGGCCCGCGAGGTTCTGCGTCAGCGCGACGTCCGACAGCGGATCGGTGTGCCGTTCCGCGGCGATCATGTCGCGGATCAGCACCTTCGCGGCCGATGCCGAGCAGACGCCGCGCCCCGCCGCCTCCAGCTTGCGCGGGAAGAAATGCTTGAACTCGAACGTGCCGTGCGGCGTCGCCATGTACTTGTTGCCGGTCGCGCGCGACACGGTCGATTCGTGCAGGTCGAGCTCCTCCGCGATGTCGCGCAGCACGAGCGGCTTCATCGCGATCTCGCCGTAGCGGAAGAAGTCGCGCTGCCGCGCGACGATGCATTCGCCGACGCGCTGGATCGTGTCGAAGCGCTTCTGCACGTTGCGGATCAGCCAGCGCGCTTCCTGCAGCTGCTGGCCGAGCGGCGAGTCGCGCTCGCCGCTCGACTGCGCGAACAGCGTCGCATAGCGCTCGTGCAGCCGCGCACGCGGCAGCACGGCCGGATTGATCGTCACGACCCACTCGTCGCGCACCTGGCGCACGATCACGTCGGGCACCACGTAATCGCCGCGCGTGCTGCCGTAGTGGTTGCCGGGACGCGGGTCGAGCCCGCGCACGAGCGCGCACGCGGCCTGCAGCGTCTGCTGGTTGCAGCCGATGCGCCGCTGGATCTCGGCGGTCTCGCGGCGGGCGAGGCGTTCGAGATGTTCGCGCGCGATCGCCTTCGCTTCGGGCAGCGCCGGCGTGCCGGCCGGAATCGCGTCGAGCTGCAGCAGCAGGCACTCCGACAGCGAACGCGCGGCGATGCCGGGCCGGTCGAGCATCTGCACGAGCCGCAGCGCGACGGACAGATCGCGCTCCGATAGCAAGAGCGCGGGATCGGCCGCGCCGAGCAGGTCGCCGAGCTCCTGACGCAGGTAGCCGTCGTCGTCGAGCGCGTCGATCACGAGGCGCGCCGCTTCGCGATCGCGCCGGTTCAGCGGATAGAGCCGCAGCGCCTCGTGCAGATGCTGATGCAGCGACGGCTCGGCGGCCATCCATTCGCCGGGCGACAGATCGCCGCCGTCTTCACCCTGACGGCTGCCGCCGCGCGGCGCCGGCGCGGCCGTATACGACAGCTCGCCGTCGACCGGGCGCACGTCGTCGCGCTCGGGTGCGGCCTCCGGTGCCGCGGCTTCGGCCGCCGGATCCGGCGCGGCGGCCTCGTCGTCGCCCTGGCCGTCTTCGAGGAAAGGGTTCGTGTCGAGCGCCTGCCGCAATTCCTGCTGGAATTCGAGCGAAGACAACTGCAGCAGGCGCAGCGACTGCTGGAGCCTTGGCGTAAGTGCCAGATGCTGTCGCATCTGGAGCGCAAGCGTGACGGACATCTGCGGTCCTCCTGAATGGGTTCGCGAAAATTCGTATGCCGGACTTATGCAGCTTCCATGCCAGTCCCGCAGACGCCCACCGGACGGGGCTTTGGCGCCTACGCGCCCTATTTTTCACCCCTTCCGCACCCGCTTTTTTACAAGCGGGCGGCAAGTTTGGAGGCGCAATTCGCGTGCGCGCCGCCGCGCTAGCGTTTCGCGTCGATCCGGTCGACGGCCGAGCGGTCGAGAAACGCGGTCGTCACGTCGGGCAGCTCACGCAGCAGCCACGCGGCCATGTCGCGCTCCTGCTGCAGCAGGCGCTCGCAGCACGCGTGGATCTCGGCCTCGCCGGCCGCCCGCGCGGCCGCGATCAACGCCGTATAGGCGGCGATCTCGACCTGCGCGAACGCGTACGCGGCCATCGTCGCCTTCACCACTTCGTCGCCCGACAGCATCGCGGTCGCCACCTGCCCGTACGCGCCGATGCGCGCGCCGAGATCCTTGATCGCGGACGGCGTCGTGCCGAGCCGCTGCAGGCACGCTTCGACGAGCGCCTGCTGGCCGAGCGTGTCGTCCCGATGCCGTCGCAGCCGGTCCTGCAGCAGCGGGTAGTGGCCGACGCGACGCGCCTGCGCGTCGAGCAACGCTTGCGCGTGATGCTCCATCGCATACGCGTCGCGCAGCCAGTCCTCGAGGTGGGCGTGCGGCGTCGCCATCCGTTGCTCCGTCGCGCCGATCAGTACTGCATCGGCGGCGGCGTGCCGGGCGCCGGGCGCGTGTTGGTCGGCGCGCCGCCGACGTTCGGATCGGGCACGCCGGTCGGCGTGCCGGTCGAGCGCTGCGGCATCGTGTTGCCCGGCGACGGACGCGTGTCGTAGCGCGTGTTCGCGTCCGGCATCGTCTCGGTCGGCGGCGACGCGTTGCCGCCCTGATGGGGCGGCGGCGGCGCGCCCGTCGTGCGGACCGTGTCGGGTTGCGTGCAGGCGCTCATCGCGCATGCGGCGGCGGCCGCGCAGACGGCGAGCGAGAGCGAATGGATCGATTTCATCGAGACCTCCATGCAAGGGGGGCCGGCGTGCGTCGCGCGCACGCTCAGAGCCGGTTGAAATGAAAGTCGGCCGCGTACGCAGTCGGCCCGCGCCGCGCCATCATCGCGTCGAACTCGGCGGCCATCCGCGCGAGCGCGCCGCGCTGCCGCGCGACGTCGGCCTTCTCGAGCGCCGCGAACGCGTCCGCGTCGAAGGTGACGGTCAGCGACGCCGGATGCCCGTCGACGCGAAAGCCGATATGAAGCGCGCCGGCCGGCTGCTCCTCGACGTTGAACGGCATCGCGCGCGCTTCGAAATGACGGCCGAGCGTCTCGGCGATGTCGCGCAACATGCCCTGCTTCACCAGGATGCTCATCGCGTGCGCTCCTGCCGCGCGGGCGGCGTGGCGGCGTGCGCAGGCGGCACGGGCGCCGGCGGCTCGCGTTCCGGCGGCCGGTGTTCGGGGGGATCGCCTTCGGGGTCGTGGTACGGCTGCGGCACGTCGGGCGGCAGTTCCGGCGCGGGCGGCGGCACCGGCTCGGGCTCGGTATCGGGCATCGGCGGATCGGGCCGATGCAGCGAATGTGCAAGGTCCTCGTTCATGGGCGCTCCGTGACGGTCGTGTCGCGAACGATGTCGCTCGCGGTAGCGTCGCCGTGCGGGGCCGCAAGCCGCGTTCCGTCCGGTGTGCGGCCTGCGCCGCGCGAGCGGCCCGCGTCCGTGCGAGGCGCTGCGCGCCACCGTGACTTCGCTACACCGCGCGCTGCAAATCTTTCATGCGGGCGATGCACGCGGCGATTGCGGGCGGACGCGACGAGACGCATGTGCAAGCGCGCGCGACGCGACGGCGCGGCAAGCGCGCACGGCATGCGCGTACCACGCCGCACATCGCATCCCGTGCATGCGCGCCGCGACGCGCATGACGCGCATGACGCGCAATACGCGAGTCGCGCGACACGCGCAGCCGATCCGTACCGCGTGCGACGAGCGAAGGCCGTCGCTACGTGTCGTACGCGGCCATCACGAGCCATAGATTGCGGCCCTCGTCTTCCACGCGCGCGGCAAGCGCGTACGAATCGCCCGGCTCGCACGCGCGCTGCAGCGCGAAGCGCGCGGGCTCGGTCGCGCCGAACGTCTCGTCGCCGAGCGGCCGCACGTCGGCCTTGCCTTCGAACATGCGGCGCTCGGGCCGGTAGATCAGCGGCTCCTGCTTCCACGCGGTGAAGTGGTGCTTCACCGAATCGAATCCGCCGCCGCATACGTTGACCTCGTAGCGCACGCGCGGCTGTCGTTTGATCGGAATCATCGTCGTGCCTCCCGCTCGACTGTCGCGCCGGCGCGCTCGTGCGGCGCCGGCGCAGTTACGTCCTGCGCGGCAAGCCGCGTGCCGCGCGACCACTACGGGAACGCGCATTGCGCGAATTCGTACGTCATCGACACGGAGACTTGCCATGAACGATACGACCCGATCCGAAGAGCGCACGCCGTCGTCCGGGCAGCAGACGGACCCGACGCCGCCGCTGAAGGATCGCGACAGCGCGCGCACGCGCCATTCGGAGCGCCACATCGACAAGTCGCTCGAAGACACGTTTCCCGCGAGCGACGCGCCGTCGACCGGCGGCGTCACGCGGATCGAGCCCGACACGCCGCCCGGCACGCACGACGACGGGCCGTGGCAGGAAAAGCGCGAGCAGGACGAAGGCGGACGCTGAGCGGCACGCCCGTTGCGAGAACGACGGGCCGAACCCGAAGGAGGAAGGACTACATGCATCGCGTCAACGAAATCATGTCGCAGGACGTCGTGCGCATCGCGCCGACCGACTCGATTCGCCACGCCGCGGAACTGATGGCGCGCTACGACATCGGCGCGCTGCCCGTGTGCGACAACAACCGGCTGGTCGGGATGGTCACCGACCGCGATCTCGCGGTGCGCGCGGTATCGGCCGGCAAGCCGCCCGACACGCGCGTCCACGAAGTGGCGTCCGGGCCGATCGAATGGTGTTTCGACGACGATTCGCTCGACGAGATCCAGCACTACATGGCGGATGCGCAGTTGCGCCGTCTGCCGGTCGTCGATCACGACAAGCGGCTCGTCGGGATGCTCTCGCTCGCCGACATCGCGACGCGCACGGCCGGCCCGTCGCGCGACGCGCTCGCGAACACGCTGGAAGGCGTGTCGCAGCCGAAGCAGGCGTGACGGATACGGTGTCCGTTCGCGTCATTACCCCGAACGCGCGGCCCGCGCCCGATGCGGCCGGCCGCGCCCACGCAGCAGGAGGACAATCATGCAGACTCCCGATCAAGGACAGACCCGCATCGTCGGCAAGGGGGCCGCGACGGCAGACGGCCCCGGTCCCGACGTGATGGCAGCCGATACGCTCGAAGGCAACAAGGTCTACACGACCGACGGGGACGATGTCGGCAAGATCAAGGACATCATGCTGGACGTGCGCTCGGGCCGCGTCGCGTACGCGGTGCTGTCGAGCGGCGGCCTGCTCGGCATCGGCGACAAGCTGCTCGCGATTCCGTGGAGCGCGCTGACGCTCGACACGGAACGCAAGTGCTTCCTGTTGTCGGTATCGTCCGAGCGGATCCGCAATGCGCCGGGCTTCGACAAGGATCACTGGCCGGCGATGGCCGACCCGCAATGGGCGGGGCCGCTGCACGAGTATTACGGCAGCACGCCGTACTGGAGCGCGGGCGACGAGCTCGGCCTCACCGATCCGACCGAAGACCTGAACGATCCGCGCGCGCGCGACGGCCGCCTGTAATCGCGACGTGTCGCCGGCGACGGCGACGCGGTCCGCACCCCGCCTCCGGCGGGGTTTTTTTATGCGCGGGCCTTTATATGCGCCGCGCGCCGTCACGCGTTTTTACAACCCGCGTGTAACGGCGCCGTCCGCGCCGTCGAGCCCGTCCGCGCGTTCGGCGCCGTCCGCGCGCCCCGCGCCGTCCACGCGCTCGGCGCCGTCCAGGCGTTGCGCGGGGCGCGCACCGCACACGGCTTCCAGGTAACGCAGCAGCGGATGCGGCGTCAGCGGCTTCGCGCAATGCGCGTCGAAGCCCGCTTCGCGCGCGCGCTCGCGATCGACCGGCGACGCGAACGCGCTGCACGCGACGAGCAGCATGTCGGCCGTGCGCGGGTCGCCGCGCAGCCGCCGCGCGAGCTGCAGCCCGTCGAGCCTCGGCATCGCGATGTCGAGCACGATCGCGAACGGCTGCCAGTCGCGCGCGACGTCGCACACCGCGAACGGATCGTCGACGACGCGGCATTCGAAGCCGCGTGCGTCGAGCAGCAGTTGCAGCGCATCGGCCGCGTCGCGATAGTCGTCGACGACCAGCACGCGGCGCGGGCGGCGCGGCACGCTGTCGGGCGAGCGCCACAGCAGCACGTCGTCGGCGGCCGGATCGTCGCCGGGGGCAATAGGCATGGCTTTTCTCCTGTGATCGAATGCCGAATGCCGGCGGCCACGCAAGGCGCGCGCCCATATTGACCGGCGGTGGCATGCGGGTTGCTGTGTGCTGTCGTATTCATCGAAAACGGGAGCCGTCGATGCCAGCGATCGAGTCTTTGTCGTCGGCCGGCACGCGATGCGCGCACGCGCGCCGCGCGCCGGCATGCGGAGCGCGGGCGCGATGACGCGCACAGCGTCCGCATCCGGCGCCGACGACACGCCGGACGATCAGCGCCCCGCGACGCTCGACGCATGCCGGCGCTGCGGGCTGTGGGAACACGCGACGCAGCCGGTGCCGGGCACCGGCCCGCGGCACGCGTCGATCGTGCTGGTCGGCGAGCAGCCGGGCGATCAGGAGGACCGCACGGGCGTGCCGTTCGTCGGCGCCGCCGGCCACGTGCTCGACCGCGCGCTCGACGCGGCCGGCATCGATCGCCGCTCGGTCTATCTGACCAACGCCGTCAAGCACTTCAAATGGGAACCGCGCGGCAAGCGGCGTCTGCACAAGACGCCCGCGCAGCGCGAGATCACCGCGTGCCGCTACTGGCTCGATCGCGAACTCGAGAGCGTGCACCCGCGCGTGATCGTCGCGCTCGGCGGCACCGCGCTGCGCGCCGTGCTGCAGGACAACGACGCGACGCTGCAGCGCACGCCGACGCCCACGCGCACCGCGCAGGGCTACCTCGTCGTCGCGACCTACCATCCGTCGTACGTGCTGCGCACGCGCGGCGCCGATTCGCGCGAGCACGCGTACCAGACGCTCGTCGATGCGCTGCGCACCGCGTCGAAGCTCGCGCGCGACGACGGCACGCCGAAGGCGGGCCGCGGAGACGCCGAATGAGCGGCGCGCGACGCGACGCGCCGCCCGCCGACGACACCGCCAAGCCCGCCCCGCTGCCGTGGTACCGCCGGCTCGGGCCGGGGCTGCTGGC
>NZ_KV786941.1:0-11535 GCF_001806955.1 Burkholderia sp. HMSC10F09 | reverse complement strand
GCTCGGGCCGGGGCTGCTGGCCGGCGCGTCCGACGCCGACCCGAGCAACGTCGCGGTCTACGCGCAGGCCGGCAGCCAGGTCGGCTTCAACATGCTGTGGATGATCGTCGTCACGCTGCCGATGATGGTCGCCGTGCAGATCGCCTCCGCGTGCATCGGCCGCAGCAATCGCGAAGGGCTGATCGCCGGCATCCGTCAGCACTATTCGGCGCGCGCCGCCAAGGCGCTGATCGCGCTCGTCGTGATCGTCAACGTCGTGAACGTCGGCGCCGACCTCGCGGCGATGGGCGACGCGACCGCGCTCGTCGTCGGCGGCCGCAGCTACTGGTTCGCGCCCGTCTACGGCATCGTCTCGCTCGCGCTGCAGGTGACAATGTCGTACGAGCGCTACGCGCGCTGGCTGAAGTGGCTCACGTTCGCGCTGCTCGCGTACGTGGTCGAGCTCGCGTTCGTGCACGTCGACTGGCCGCACGCGCTGCATGCGCTCGTGCTGCCGCAGATCGCGTTCTCGCACGCCTACGCGACGACCGCCGTCGCGGTGCTCGGCACGACGCTGAGCCCGTATCTGTTCGTCTGGCAGGCCGCCCTGGAAGTCGAGGAAGCGCAGGCGGCGCAGCGCAACGGCGCGAGCGCGCGCGACACCGCACTCTGCGACCGGCAGGCGCAGCGGATCCGCGTCGATACGTGGGCCGGGATGGTCGTGACCAACGCGGTGTCGTTCTGCATCATGGTCGTGGGCGCGGCCGTGTTCTATGCGCGCGGCGAGCACGACATCGCGAGCACCGCACAGGCCGCCGAGGCGCTGCGGCCGATCGCGGGCGAAGCCGCGTTTCTCGTGTTCGCGTTCGGCATCGTCGGCTGCGGCCTGCTCGCGATTCCCGCGTTCGCCGGCAGCGCGGCATACGGCTGCGCGGAAGCCTGGCGCTTCCGCGAAGGGCTGAACGAGCCGGTGCGGCGCGCGCCCGCGTTCTATACGGTGCTCACGCTCTGCGTCGTCGTCGGCATCGCGATCTGCTTCAGCCCGATCGATCCGATCCGCGCGCTGTACTGGAGCGCGGTGCTCAACGGCGTCGCCGCGGTGCCGATGCTCGTGATGGTGATGCTGCTGTCCGCGCGGCGCGGCGTCGACGGGCGGCCGGGCACCGGCATCGTGTCGAAATGCTTCGGCTGGCTCGCGGTCGCGCTGATGGCGGTCGCGGTCGTCACGATGGTCGTCGACATGGTGGCGTAGTCGCGAACGGCGGGAAAGGCGGGATAAGCGGGACCGCCGCCGCGCGCGATGCGGTCAGCCGCCCGGCTGCATCACCGCCTTGATGCAGCCGTCGCTGCGCGTGCGGCTTAGTTCGTAGAGCGCGGGCCCGTCCTCGAGCCGCGCACGGTGCGTGACGACGAACGACGGATCGATCTGACCGTCCGCGAGGCGTCCGAGCAGCTCGTCGCTCCAGCGCGGCACGTGCGTCTGCGCCGCGCGCAGCGTCAGTCCCTTGTTCACGATCGCGCCGACCGGCACGTCGTCGACGAGGCCGCCGTACAGCCCCGCGATCGACACGATGCCGCCGGGCCGGCACGCATAGATCGCTTCGCGCAGCACGTGCGGCGGGTCGACGCCGGGTGCCGACGTTTCCTTGAAGCGGTCGAGCGGCGCATCGACGGCGTCGATCGCGTGCGCGTGGAGCCCGACCGCGTCGATGCACTTGTCGGGGCCTTTGCCGCGCGTGTGTTTCGCCAGCGTGTCGGCTACGCTGAGCTTCGTGAAATCGAGCGGCGTCGCGCCGAGCGTGCGCGCGCATTCGAGCCGCGCGGGCACGCAGTCGATCGCGATCACCTCGCGCGCGCCGAGCAGCCGCGCGGCCAGTGCGGCGAACAGGCCGACTGCGCCCGCGCCCCACACCGCGACGACGTCGTTCGGCTGGATCGCGCACTGCGCGGCCGCCTGCCAGCCGGCCGGCAGCGTGTCGCCGAGCGGCAGCGCGCGTTCGTCGTCCAGCTCGTCGGGCAGCCGGATCGGCGCGACGTCGGCGAACGGCACGCGCACGTATTCGGCGTGGCCGCCCGCATAGCTGCCGGCGAGATGGCCGCCGCCCAGCAGGCCGCCGGTGCCCTGCCCGTACACGCGCTCGACGAACGCGCGATTCGGGTTCGACGCCTCGCACACCGAGTAGTTGCCGCGCCGGCACTGCTCGCATTCGCCACAGGCGACGACGAACGGCACGACGACGCGATCGCCGACGTGCAGACGGCGGTTCTCGCGTCCGACCTCGACCACTTCGCCGACGAATTCGCGCCCGAGAATCGCGCCGTCCTTCAGCCCCGGCATCGCCGCGTCGTACAGATGCAGATCGGCGCCGCCGATCGCGCAGCGCCGCACCTTGACGATCGCGTCGCGCGGGTGCTCGATCGCCGGATCGGGCACCCGCTCGTAGCGCACGGTGCGCTTGCCGTGCCAGCACAAGGCCATCATCGGCGTTCTCCCCGCGGCCGGCGACGCGTTACATCATCTTGCCGCGCGAGCGCTCGGCGCGCGCCGCGTCGGCGGCCGACTCGACCTTTTTCACTTCTTCCGGCGGCGGCAGCACGGCCTTGAAGCCCATCGACTGGATCCACATCTCGCGGGCCCAGCCGCGCGTGTGGTACAGGTGATGGTCTTCGTCGGCCTCGACCTCGTCATGCGCGGCCTTCAGCACCTTCGCCGCTTCGCTGTCGGGCAGCTGGTCCGCCGCATAGCCGATCAGCTCCCAGTTCAGGTGGTCCTTCGTTTCGGCGAGCACCACGCACTCGGCCGCGACGACCTGCGCGACGGCCGGGTCCGCCTGCTGCCGCGCCTGCTCGATGACCTGGACCAGCGATTCGCCGGTGGCCGCCACCGCCGCGCGGCCGGGCGACTGCGCGTCGGGATCGAGGCCGAGGGTCTTGAACACGTCGCGCAGCACCTCCTGGTGATGCAGCGTTTCGCGATGGTACTTCTCCCACTCCTTGTGCAGGTCCTCGTCGGTCGCGCACTGCAGCGCGGCCTCGTAGATCTTCGCGCCGCCAAGCTCGGTCTCGTACGCCTGGCAGAGCAGTTCGAGGATGCCTTCGTGCTTCGATTGCCGTTGGGCCATGACTGCCTCCGAAAAATCGGGCCGCACGCGCGGCCCACAGGTTGAACCGGGCGCGCGTTACTGCGCGCCCACCTTGCGCTGCAGCGCCTCCGCCATGCTCAGGTGATGCTTGAGCGTCGGCAGCGTCGATTTGGCGAACGCGCGCAGATCGGCATCCTTGCCGTCGCGCGCCTCGCTCTCGAACAGCGCGATCGTCTTGCGGTGTGCATCGGGGCCCGCGGCCGCGACGTACGCGACGTCGAAGTCGTGGCCCTGCTTGCCGCGCAGCGCCTCGACGTCCGGGTCGGCGATCTGCTCGGCCTGCGGCTTGATGCCCTTGCGCGCGGCGAGCTTGGTCAGCTGCGCGTTCGCCTTGCCGTGGTCGGCGACCATCCGCTTCGCGAACGTGCGCACGTCGGCCGACTTCGCCTGCTTCAGCGCGAGCTGGCTCGCCTGCACTTCGGTCTTGCCGCCGAGCGCCGCCTTGTCGACGAACTCGGCGTCGGTGCCCTGCGGCGACTTCGCGATGCCGCTGTCGGCAGCGGCCGCGCCCGACGACGGGTTCACGACGCCGCCCGGCACGTGCGAATTCGATGCCGGCGGCTCGCTCGGCATCTGTGCGTGCGCGGCCGTCGACAGACCGAGCACGCCCGCGGCGGCGAGTGCCGCGATCGTCCAGTTGTGGGTTCTCATTCGGTTCCTCCTTGCGTGAGGCGGCGTCAGCCGCCGACGATCGAGCCGCCGTTCGGGTGCAGCGTCTGCCCCGTCATGTAGCTCGCGCCTTCGGATGCGAGCAGCACGTAACAGCCGATCAGTTCGTCCGGCTGCCCCGGCCGCTTCAGCGGCACGTTCGAGCCGAATTTCGCGACCTGCTCGGCCGTGAATGTGGACGGAATCAGCGGCGTCCAGATCGGCCCCGGCGCGACCGCGTTCACGCGGATGTCGCGCTCGGCGAGCTCGATCGACAGCGAGCGCGTAAACGCGACGATCGCGCCCTTCGTCGCGGAATAGTCGGGCAGCTTCGGGCTGCCGTGATAGGCCGTCACCGATGCGGTGTTGACGATGCGCGCGCCGGGCTGCATGTGCTTGAGCGCGGCCTGCGTGCAGAAGAACATGCCGTACACGTTGGTGCGGAACGTGCGTTCGAGCTGTTCTTCGCTGACTTCCTCGAGGCTCGGCTGCGGATGCTGTTCGCCCGCGTTGTTGACGAGCACGTCGAGCCGGCCGAGCCGCTCGACCGTGCGCGCGACCGCGTCGAATGCCTGCCGCCGGTCGCCGACGTCGCAGGCGATCGCTTCGCAGCGCCGCCCGGCCTGCTCGATCAGCCGCTTCGTATGCGCGGCATCGTCGGACTCCTTCAGGTAGACGATCGCGACGTCCGCCCCTTCCTTCGCGAAACCGATTGCCACCGCGCGCCCGATCCCGCTGTCGCCGCCGGTGACGAGCGCGACCTTGCCCGCGAGCTTGCCGCTGCCGACGTAATCGGCGGCTTCGTCGCGCGGCTTCGGATTCATCTCGCGCTCGGTGCCCGGTTGCTGCGTCTGCTTCTGCGGCGGCGGCGTCTGTGCCGTGGTCATGGGGTTCCTCCTTCAACGACGGTGTGCGCAGCGCGACGCAAGCGCCGTGCCGTGCGCCGCGCGCCCGCGCGGCGCCGACGGCGCGGCCTCGCGCGCGCGGCATTGCAAAATGCGTGCAGAAAATACGCGGCTCAACGCGGTCTCGCGGCGCCGGCCTCGTCGGGACGGCGCACCGGATCGAAATCGCGCCACTCGCCGTTCTGCCAGTCGCCTTCGACGCGCTCGATCGACGTCGCGCCGGTCGCGCGCAGCACGTCTTCGGCGGTCGTCGCGCTGCCCGGCGTCACGCGCGCGGCGAGGATCACGCCCGATTCGGTCTTCGCGAGCGTGCCGCGCCCTTCGGCCTGCTGCCCGCGCATCCGGCCGAGCGCGCCGCCGAACGCGCCGAGATACGCGCCCGCGAGCGCGCCCGCGACCGGCACGAACCAGTAGCGCAAGCCGATCGCATAGACGATCAACCCGACGACGAGCCCGATCGCGAGCCCGCGCATCACGCCGACGACCGCGCCGCGGCCGCCGGGCTTCGCGGCCGTATCGGCGTATACGTCGCCGCCGACCGGAAAGCGCGCATGCTGCCCGTCCGGATTCAGGAAGAAGATCGACACGTCGTCCGGGCCGAATGCGCGCTCGTAAAGGCGGCGCGCGCCGCCTTCCGCTTCCTCGAAGGTCGTGAACCGACCTGCGACGATCATCGCCATTGCTCTGCTCCTCGTGACGGTGCGCCGCGCGCGCGGCCGGCGCGCGGCGGCGCGGCGCTTACATCAGCCGGCCCAGTTCCTTCGAGACCGACGCCGGCGTTTCGTACTCGCGGTCGGGGATTTGCTTGAGCATCTCCAGCACGTCCGGATCCGCGTGCGAGCGCTCCGCGCACTCGACGACGTCCGACTTGCTCGCCGGATAGTCGAGCCCCTTCAGCGCCTTCTGCACGTCGATCGGGCTCGGCGGCTTGCCGTGCCCGGTCTGGTGCCCGCCCTTGTCGTGATCCTGCTGCGTGCGCTCGCCTTCGTGCGCGCGCGAGTGGCTGTGCTCGTGACCCGTATGTTGTCGGGATGTCATTGCGATGCCTCCTTCGAAAAGTGAAACGAAATCACGCCGCGGCGCGGCGCGACCGCGCGACGGCCGCGAACAGCAGCGCGGCCGCGGTCAGCGCAACGGCGCTCGCGACCTTCGGACGCTGCACGACCGTGTTGTACGCGCACGAGCGCAGCACCGGCCCTTCCATGCCTTCGCGCTCGTGCAGCGCATGACGCGACTCGTAGAGCGCGTTGTCGTCGCGCGGCCGCGCCGGCCGCACCGTGCGCTGGCCGCGCGAGAACAGCGTCGCCGCGAGCCGGTCGAACAGCCGCGGCGCGTGATACGCGCTCGCCGACGTCAGCTTTGCGGCACCGCCGACGAACAGCGTGCGGCGCGGATGCGCGGCCGCGAACAGGATCGCGTCGGCGACGAGTTCGGGGTCGTAGATCGGCGGCGGCAGCTTCGGCTCGACGTTCATGTAGTTCTTCGCGTGCATCACGAACATCGTGTCCATCGCGGCCGGCTTGATCAGCGTCACGGACACCGGCAGCCGGTCCGACTCCAGTTCGAGCCGCAGCGAATCGGTAAAGCCCTTCACCGCGTGCTTCGACGCGACGTACGCGCTCTGCAGCGGCAGCGGCGCGTCGGACGCCTCGCTGCCCATGTTGATGATCGCGCCGCCGCGCAGGTCGTTCTGGCGACGGAAATGGTCGGCCGCCACCAGAGAGCCATGCACGACACCCCAGTAGTTCGTGTCGAACAGGCGCCGCTGATCCTCGAGCGGCACGGTCGCCGCGGTGCCGAAAATCGACACGCCCGCGTTGTTGACCCAGGTATCGAAGCCGCCGTACGTCTCGACCGCCTGCGCGGCCGCGCGCTGCAGATCCTCGATGTTCGCGACGTCGCCGGCGACCGGCACCGCGAGGCCGCCGTGCTGGCGGATTTCTTCGCAGAGCGTGTTGAGCGCGTCCGCGTTGCGCGCGAACAGCACGAGCTTCGCGCCGCGCCGTGCCGCCTTGCGCGCCGTTACGAGGCCGATGCCGCTCGTCGCGCCGGTGATCACGATCGTCTGCTCGCCGACCGGTTTGAGCATGCAGTTCATCACTGGACTCCTTCGGCGGTGCCGTCGGTTATTTCGGCCGGATCGTCAGCTGGTCGCGCACGCTCTGCACGCCGTCGACCTTCTTGACCGCGTCGACGGCCATCGTGCGCTGCTGTTCGTCCGGCACGCTGCCGGTCAGCATCACGACGCCATGCCGCGTCTTCACGTGGATGTCGCCGCTCGTCAGGCCGCTCGTGCCGACCAGTTCGGCCTTCGCCTTCGTCGTGATCGTCGCGTCGCGGATTTTCGTGCCGGTCGACGAATGCGACGACGACGAAGACGAGGACGACGACGCGCTGTCGTCGCCGGCGGCGTACACGTTCGGCGCGGCGAGCGCGCAGGTGGCGGCGGCGACCGCGATCGCGAGACCGATGCGGCGCGTGCGACGACCGCGAAGTCGCGGAGAACGGGCTTGCAGCGAGTTGAGCTTCATCGTGACCTCCTTTTTGTCACGCCGGGCGAGCCGGCAGGTACGCCACGCCGGCGCAAGCGGCGTGCCGGACCACCCACGCGCGCGTCACATCCGGTCGAACCGCGTTCGGCGCCTGCACGCCGATGATCAGACGCCCTTTCATCCAACGCGTTGTAATTTTTGCGGCGCTCTCCCGTACGCGCGCACGCGCGTAGCAGCGGGCATGACGATTGCCGGAGAAGCTTCGAGGGACGCACCGGCGCGGCCTCGATATCGGGAGCGACACCATGCAAAGAATCGCGTTGATCAGTGAACATGCGTCGCCGCTGGGGGTCATTGGCGGCGTCGATGCAGGCGGGCAGAACATCTATGTCGCAAACGTCGCGAAGCAGCTCGCCGAGCGCGGGCTCGACGTCGACGTGTATACGCGTTGCGACAATGCGCACCTGCCGGAAGTCGTACGGATCGGCACGCGGATGCGCGTGATCCACGTGCCGGCCGGCCCGCCGGTCGACGTGCCGAAGGAAAAGCTGCTGCCGTACATGGGCGCGTTCGCGGAGTACATGATCGCGCGCATGCGCCGCGAGCCCGATCCGGTCGACGTGATGCACGCAAACTTCTTCATGTCCGGCGAAGCGGCGCTGCGCGTGAAGAAGCGCCTTGGCATTCCGCTCGTGACGACGTTCCATGCGCTCGGCCGCGTGCGGCGTCTGCATCAGGGCGCGGCCGACGGCTTCCCCGATGCGCGCTTCGCGATCGAGGACACGCTCGCGCGCCGCTCGGACCGGCTGATCGCCGAATGCCCGCAGGACGCGCTCGATCTGACCACGCACTATCGCGCCGATGCATCGCGCATCGAGATCGTGCCGTGCGGATTCGACGCGCGCGAATTCCGGCCGGTGCCGCGCGCAGCCGCGCGTGCGCAGCTCGGCTGGCCCGAGGACGCGTTCGTCGTGCTGCAGCTCGGCCGCCTCGTGCCGCGCAAGGGAATCGACAACGTGATCGACGCGCTCGCGCGCATGCCGCGCGATCCGCAGCGGCCGACGCGGCTGTACGTGGTCGGCGGCAGCCAGGCGACGCCCGACCCGGCGAACGATCCGGAACTCGCGCGGCTCGTCGCGCTCGCGCACGACGTGGGCATCGCCGATCGCGTGACGTTCGTCGGCCGGCGCGACCGCGACGCGCTGCACCTCTACTACAGCGCCGCCGACGTGTTCGTGACGACGCCGTGGTACGAGCCGTTCGGCATCACGCCCGTCGAGGCGATGGCGTGCGCGACGCCCGTGATCGGCAGCGACGTCGGCGGCATCCGCACGACGGTCGAGGACGGCAAGACCGGTTATCTCGTGCCGCCGCGCGATCCGGCCGCGCTCGCCGAGCGGCTCGTGCAGTTGCGCGCGCAACCGGATCGCTGCGCGGCGCTCGGCCGCGCGGGCTACGAACGCGCGCATCGCTTCTATACGTGGCGCGGCGTCGTCGACCGGCTCGTCGACGTCTATCGCGACGTCGCGCGCGAGCGTGCGGGCACGACGGCAGCCACGTCGCGCCGCACGCCGGTCGCGACGACACCGGCCGTGCTGGCCACCCGCAAGGAGAATGCGTGATGAAGGGCTACGATCGAAAACGCGTGCTCGTGACGGGCGGCGCCGGCTTTCTCGGTTCGCATCTCTGCGAGCGTCTGGTGACGGCCGGCCACGACGTGCTGTGCGTCGACAATTTCTACACCGGTGCGAAGGACAACATCGCACACCTGCTCGACGCGCCGAATTTCGAGCTGATGCGTCACGACGTGACGTTCCCGCT
The DNA here is from genome assembly GCF_001806955.1 of Burkholderia sp. HMSC10F09. Taxonomy (NCBI): domain Bacteria; kingdom Pseudomonadati; phylum Pseudomonadota; class Betaproteobacteria; order Burkholderiales; family Burkholderiaceae; genus Burkholderia; species Burkholderia sp. HMSC10F09. The sequence goes on along the minus strand of NZ_KV786941.1, from coordinate 2,547 downwards.
CTACGTCGAAGTCGACGAAATCTACAACCTCGCGTGCCCCGCGTCGCCCGTGCACTACCAGCGCGACCCCGTGCAGACGACGAAGACGAGCGTGCACGGCGCGATCAACCTGCTCGGTCTCGCCAAGCGCGTGAAGGCGCGCATCCTGCAGGCGTCGACGAGCGAGGTGTACGGCGACCCCGACGTGCATCCGCAGGACGAACGCTATTGCGGCCGCGTGAATCCGATCGGCATCCGCGCGTGCTACGACGAAGGCAAGCGCTGCGCGGAAACGCTGTTCATGGACTATCACCGGCAGTACGGCGTCGACGTGCGGATCGCGCGGATCTTCAACACCTACGGGCCGCGCATGCATCCGGCCGACGGCCGCGTCGTGTCGAACTTCATCACGCAGGCGCTCGCGGGCGAACCGCTGACCGTCTACGGCGACGGCACGCAGACGCGCTCGTTCTGCTACGTCGACGACATGATCGACGCGCTCGTGCGGCTGATGGACGAGCCGGGCGACGCGTGCGAGCCCGTCAATCTCGGCAGCGACGACGAGATCGCGATGATCGACGTCGCGCGCGAAGTCGTGCGCGTGGTGGGCGCGACGGTGCCGATCGAGTTTCGTCCGCTGCCGGCCGACGATCCGCGCCAGCGCCGGCCGAACCTCGACGCGGCGCGCAAGCGGCTCGGCTGGCGCGCGACGACGCCGTTCGCGAGCGGGCTCGCGCATACCGCGCGCTATTTCATCCATCGGCAAGCGGCGCACCATGCGCCCGGCGATCTCGTGCGCAGCACGCAGATCGCGTCGCACATGCTCGCGCAGATCGGCACGCGCAACCGCGCGGCGCCGACGTCTTGAGCGCGGCGCACGCGTCGGCTCAGTCGTCGCGGCTCGTCACGCGCGCGATCTCGCGCGCGAGATCGCCGACGTCGACCGGCTTGCAGAGATAGCCGTCGAAGCCGGCCGCGCGCGCGCGCCGCTCGTCGGCGAGCCCCGCGTGCGCGGGCACCGCGACGACGCGCGGGTTGCACGCGTCGTCGCCTTCGGCCGCGCGCCGGCGGATCGCGTCGAGCAGCCAGAAGCCGTCGCCGTCCGACATCGCGAGATCCGACAGCACGACGGTCGGCCGCATCTGCGCGGCGATCGTCACGGCCTGATGGCCCGACGATGCGACCGCGACTTCGGCGCCGAGCGTGCGCAGCGCGGCGGTCAGGCTCGCACGCGTGGTCGCGTCGTCGTCGACGATCAGGATCCGCTGCGTGTCGAGGCCGAGCCGTTCGCGCGCGACGACCGTCTGCGCGATTCCCCATGCCATCGCGCCGATCGGCTGCCAGCCGGCCGGCAGCTTCACGGTGAAGGTCGTACCGCGATTGCGCCCCGCGCTGTCGACGACGACCGTGCCGCCGTGCAGCTGCACGATATGCCGGACGATCGACAGGCCGAGCCCGAGGCCGCGCCGCGACGAGGCCGGCGAATCGTCCGCGCGCCGGAACATGTCGAACACGTGCGGCACGAACTCCGGCGCGATGCCCTGCCCGGTGTCGGTCACGGTCAGCACGGCATGCGTGTCGTCGTGCGCGACGCTGACCGTGACGTCGCCGCCGGCCGGCGTGAATTTCAGCGCGTTCGATACGAGGTTAGACAGCATCTGCCGCAGCCGCTCGGCGTCGCCCGAGACGATGCAGGTCGCGACACGCGACTCGAATTCGAGCGCGATGCCGGTGCTCGATGCGGCCGTCTGGAACGCGGCGACGACATCGGCGAACAGCCGCACGACGTCGACCGGCATCGTGTCGAGCCGCAGCTTGCCTGTGGACAGCGACGACGCATCGAGGATGTCGCCGACCATGCGCGTGAGCGAGCGCGCGCTGCGGTCGATCGCGTCGATCGCCTGCACGCGCAGCGCGTCGTCGCCCGAATTGCGCAGCACCTCGATCCACCCGTAGATCACGTTCAGCGGCGTGCGCAATTCGTGCGATACGGTGGCGAGCAATTCATCCTTCAGACGATTCGACGTCGCGGCCTGCTCGCCCGCGTCGCGCGCGCTGCGCAGCGAGCGTTGCGTGCGCCGGTCCTGACGGCGCTGTGCGCCGGTCTCGCGCAACGTGATCGACAGCGCGACGCCGTCGCGTGCCTCGCCGCGCACGGGCCGCGCGGCGACCGTCGCGCGGAAGCGTCCGCCGTCGCGTCGCACGCAGAGCAGGTCGACCGGCCCGACGATTTCGCGCAGATGGTCGAAGGTCTGCACGAGCGGATGACGCTTGAGCCAGCGCATCGCGATCAGCGAGTCGAAACGGCGGCCGTACGCCGCCTCTTCGTCGTAGCCGAAGATGCGCTGCGCGGCCGGATTCCAGCTGACGATACGCGCGTCGCGGTCGATCCCGATGAGCGCGTCGGGCGACGCGTCGACGACCGCGCGCCGGACCTGCGCGGCGTCCGCCCGCGCGCGGTCCGCGCTCGCGTCGCGCAGCAGCAGCACTGCGCCGTCGACGTTGCCGTCCGCATCGGCGATCGGCGCGGCCGTCTCCGCGACCGGCACGGGCTCGCCGCCGGCCGCG
>NZ_KV786940.1:0-8191 GCF_001806955.1 Burkholderia sp. HMSC10F09 | reverse complement strand
GTTCGAGCGTTGTTCGAAGGTGGCGGCTTGCGCAGCGAGATCGCGTGTCGTTTGCGCGAGCGCGTCGCAGATTTCCTGCTGACGGTCGGCGCTCTTCGCGCCCGCGCGTTGCCATTCGTCGCCGAGCTTCGCGGCCATCGCGGCGAGCGATTCGTTCCATGCGGCGAGCCGCTGCGCATCGCGCGCGGCGAGTTCGGTCTGCAGATGCGTGTGCGCGTCGCGCATCGCGGCGAGCGTCGACGCCGAATGGCGCTCGAACGTCGCTGCCGCGTCGCTCAATGCGCGCGCATGCTGGCCGGCCAGCGTTTCGCCGACCTGCTCCTGACGCGACAAGGCATCGCGCCACGCATCCGCGAGACGGCCTTCGGTCGATTCGAGGCGCGTCGCGACGCCGTCGAGCAAGTCCGCCGAGCGCTGCGCGAACGTGTCGGCGAACTGGCCGAGCGTCGTGTCGAGCCGCTGTGCGACCGCATCGCCGGCACTGCGCTGCGCGTCGAGCGCGCGATGCCACGCGGCCGTCACGTTTGCGGTCGCGGCCTCGAAACCGTTCGTCAGGCCGTCGAGCTGACGCTGCACCGCGCCCGACACCGTGTCGCGCAGCGCCGCCATTTCCTGCGCGAGCCCTGTCATCGTCGCGGCGACGACCGGCTGCAGCGCGGCACCGGCCACGCGCGCGCTTTCGGCCGCGCTTTCCTGCAGCGATGCGCCGACGCTCGACGCGAGACGCGCATACGCCTGCTCGGTGCGGTCGAAGAACGCCTGCTGGCTTTCGAGCTGACGCTCGTGCAGCGCCACGCTGCGCGCCTCGAGCGTCGTCATCATCGTCTGCAGCCGGTCGACGAGCGCGGGCATCGTGTCGGCCTGCTGCTGCAGCAGGCGGAACGATTCGTCGCGCCGATGCGCGGGCGTATGCACGCGCAGCGTCGTCGCGATCTGCGCGTCGAGCTGCTGCGCGGCCTCGCTGCGTTCGCGGCGCACCAGCGCCGACAGCAACCCGAGCATCGCGGACGTCGCGACGCCGGCGATCGACGTGCCGAACGCGAACCCGAGCCCCTTCACGGGCGCAATGAGCGAGGCGCGGATCGCATCGAGATCGGTCGCGCTTTCGAGCGCGGCACCCGTGCCCTTCAGCGTGACGACCATCCCGAGCAGCGTGCCGAGCATGCCGAGCAGCACGAGCAGACCGACGAGATAGGGCGTCAGTGCCGGGCCCGGCAGCGCGACGCGCGTGCCGTCGATGCGCGCACGCACCGCGCCGCGCAGGCCGGCCGGCAACGTGTCGAGCCACGCATCGAGCCGCGCCGGCGGTTCGGCGAGCGCCGCGACCGCGCGCGACAGCGCTGCGGTCGCCTGCCGGTAGCGCAGCAGTTCCCACGCGCCCGCGACATAGCATGCGCCGATCAGCAGCGTGACGGCCGACGCGAGCGGATTCGATCCGACATAGCCGGCGGCGATCCAGCACACGGCGAGCAGACCGGCAGCGAAGACAACGAGATCAATACGAATTCTGGACATATGTAGACAGACCTAGCAGGTACGAAGGGCCGCGAGCAGCCCTTCCACCGTTTGAAACCGCACTTCGAGTTCGGCGAGCAGCACGCTTTGCATCTCGTCGCGGAACGCGTCGAGCCATGCGCCGGGCGTGGCCGCGCGCGGCTGCGCCGCGACGCTCGCATCGGCGGGCGCGTCGCCATCCGGCTCGGCGGACGCATCGGCGAGCGCCTGCCGTTCCGCTTCGCGCAGCCGCTCGAAGCGCGTGCCGAGCAGCGCGGGCACGGTCGACAGCAGGCTGCGCTCGCGCGCGCCGAGCACGCGCTCCATGATGGCGTCGAGCGTCGCGAGCCGCGCCATCCCGGACGAGCGCGCGGCGAGCGCGACGCGCAGCCGGCTGCGCAACTGGCCGATCGCCGTTTCCATCTCCTGCTGCAGCTGCAGATAGCGCTGCCGGAAATCCGCGAAATCGGCCGTGTCGGCGGCGGGCGGCGGCAGTTCGCCGGGGCGGCGTCGCGCGCGCGGACGGTTCAGCGCCGTGATCGCCTGCGCGAGGTCGTGACGCACGCGCGCGCAGTCGCGCTCCGCGTCGTGGCCGCGTACGCCGGCCGCGACGCCGGGCGGGCTCGCGTTCAGCGCGGACGACAGCGTGATCGCGTCGGTCCAGCCGAGCCACTGGCTCAGCCGGTCCGACAGCGTCTGCGGCGAAGCCGCGACGTCGGCATCGACGATGCGCGCAAGCAGCCGAACGAGGGTCGGACCGCTCAGCGTAGCGCGTGGAGGAGCTTGCACCATGCTGCAGACAGTCAAAAAAGGCAGCAGTTTACACGCCGACGCGCGGTCGACCGCGAGAATCTCGGAAGCGGCGTGCGAACCGAAGTCGTGAATACGCGCGAACGCCCGTCGGGCAAGGGATGGCGCGGCGAGGTCGAGTCGCCGCGCATCGGGCGTCGGGTTGGAGCGCGATGGGCGGGATGCGGTATGGCCACCGGGAAGGACGAGGATTGAAAGCGGAATCGGAGACGGGACGAGTACGCGCTCGCCCGCCGGACGAGGTACGGCGCGGCCAGGTCGAGCCGTCGCACATCGCGCCCCGCCGTGACGCGCCACCGGCGGGACGCCGTATCGCGTCGCGAGCGGCAAGGAGCGGAAGCCGAAGCGGCGACGATCAAGCTCGCTGCGCCAGCAGCGACGCGCAAAAGCGGCACCGTGCATCGCGCCGCACAACGTCCGCCGCTGCGACCGACGCCGCCGGCCACAGCGCCCGCCGGCCGAACAACCCAGCAGCACCCAAACCGCTCAGATCCCCACCTTCGGCGCGTTCAGAATCAGCCGCAAGCCGAGCAGCGCGATCGCGCCGGCCGCGACGCGGTCGACCCATTTCTTCGCGCGCAGATAGAGTTCGCGCGGCCGCCGCGTCGAAAAGCACAGCGCGACGATCGTGTACCAGCCGAATTCGACGCCGAACACGAGCGGCGGCAGCGCGAGATAGCACCACAGCGGCGGATGCTGCGGCAGCAGCGCCGCGAAGATGCTGCCGTACCAGATCGCCGTCTTCGGGTTGCTGAGCTGCGTCGTCAGGCCGGTCAGGAACGACTTGCGCGCGCTGCCGGCCGGCGCGGCCCGCGAGTCGTCCATCGCGATCGGGCGATCCGCGCCGCGCCAGATCTTCAACGCCATGTAGATCAGATACGCGCCGCCCGCGATCTTGAGCCCGACATAGAGCCATTCGACGGTCTGCAGCAGCGTATAGAGCCCGGCGAGCGCGACGCCGCCGAACGCGATGCCGCCGACACCCATGCCGAGCGCGGTCGCGAGGCCGTCGCGCCGCGACAGGCCGATCGAATTGCGCGCCACCAGCACGAAACTGGGGCCGGGAATCATGGCGCCGAGCCACAGCGCGGCGAGAATCGCGAATACGGCGGCCGTTGCAGTCATCGAAGTCTCCTCGAACGGAACGCCGCCGCGACAACGCCGCGCGCTCCTGCGCTCCAGCCGCCGATTCTGGCACGCCTTGCGCGCGGCCGAAAGCGCGACGCAAAGGCCGACGGGCGCTGCTATGCTCGTAGAGGCACGCGCCGCGCGACGAGCGCGCCCGCGTGCGCCTCGCCGCGCGCGTTCCGCGTCCGTTCCCGTTGTCCGACGGCCTGCCCCGCCCACCGCCATGCGACCGCTTCGCCTGCTGCTTCCGCTTCTCGCCGCGCTGTCCGGCCCCACGCTCGCCGACGATCTGCCGCCGGCGATCGCCGCGCAGCTGCCGCCCGGCTATGAGCCGATGGTCGCGCGCGAAGGGCCGGCGCTCGGCAACGGGCTGCGCAGTTTTCTCGTCGTCGTGCATCGGGCGGTCGACACGCGCGCGCAGCCGTCCCCGCGCCCGCTGCTGATCTACGAGGAACGGCCCGATCACGGCTATCGGCTCGCCGCGCGCAACGACAGCGTCGTGCTGCGCGCGAACGATGCGCCGCAGTGCGATCCGTTCGACCCGGAGGACGTCGCGGATCACGGGCTCGCAGTCAAGGGGCGCTATTTCACCGTGCAGAACGAGATCGCATGCGGCCAGCACTGGAGCGACTACGTGACGTTCCGCTACGACGCGCGCACGCACGGCTGGCTGTTCGCGAACCGGGTCGACACCGAGTCGTTCCCGGTCGACGACAAGCCGGATCAGGTCACCGTCACGCGCGCCGATCCGCACCGGCCGGTGCCGTTCGCGCAGTGGCGCCGCAAGGAATGAAAACTGCGTGCGCGCCGCCCGGACATCGTCGGGCGGACGGACGCCGCCGTCGCGTGCGGGCTCGCCCGCCCGCAGTTTCCCGATCCACCAGCGCAGGAGAACGCCATGACGCAACACTTCGACGCGATCGTGATCGGCACCGGCCAGGCCGGGCCGCCGCTCGCCGCACGGCTCTCGGTAGCCGGCATGACCGTCGCGATCGTCGAACGCGGCCGCTTCGGCGGCACGTGCGTGAACACCGGCTGCATTCCGACCAAGACGCTGATCGCGAGCGCGTACGCCGCGCAGCTCGCGCGGCGCGCAAGCGAATACGGCGTGTCGGTCGGCGGCGCCGTCACCGTCGACATGAAGGCCGTGAAGGCGCGCAAGGACCGGATCGCCGGCCGCTCGAACCACGGCGTCGAGCAATGGGTGCGCGGGCTCGAGCGCACGACCGTGTTCCAGGGGCACGCGCGCTTCGAAGGCGCGAAGACGGTGCGCGTCGGCGACGCGCTGCTCGAAGCGGACCGCATCTTCATCAATGTCGGCGGACGCGCGCAAATACCGCCGATGCCGGGCCTCGACACCGTGCGTTATCTGACCAACTCGTCGATGATGGACGTCGACTTCCTGCCCGATCATCTCGTGATCGTCGGCGGCAGCTACGTCGGGCTCGAGTTCGGTCAGATGTATCGCCGCTTCGGCTCGAAGGTGACGATCGTCGAGAAAGGCCCGCGGCTGATCCGGCGCGAGGACGAAGACGTCTCGGACGCGGTGCGCGAGATTCTCGAAAACGAAGGCATCGACGTGCAGCTCGACGCAAATTGCCTGAGCGCACGGCCCGACGGCGCCGGCATCGCGATCGGGCTGGACTGCGGCGGCAGCGGCCGCGAAGTGACGGGCTCGCATCTGCTGCTCGCGGTCGGCCGCGTGCCGAACACCGACGATCTCGGGCTCGACCGCGCGGGCGTCGATACCGACGAGCGCGGCTACATCAAGGTCGACGAGCAGCTGCGCACGAACGTCGACGGCATCTGGGCGCTCGGCGACTGCAACGGCCGCGGCGCGTTCACGCATACCGCCTACAACGACTACGAGATCGTCGCGGCGAATCTGCTCGACAACGATCCGCGCAAGGTCTCCGATCGCGTCCCCGCCTATGCGATGTATATCGATCCGCCGCTCGGCCGCGTCGGCATGACGCTCGCGGAAGCGAAACGAAGCGGCCGCAAGCTGCTGGTCGGCACGCGGCCGATGACGCGCGTCGGCCGCGCGGTCGAAAAGGGCGAAAGCCAGGGTTTCATGAAGGTGATCGTCGACGCGGACAACCACGCGATTCTCGGTGCATCGATCCTCGGCGTGACGGGCGACGAGGTCGTGCATACGCTGCTCGACGTGATGACGGCCGGGGCGCCCTATATGACGATCAGCCGCGCGATGCATATTCACCCGACCGTGTCGGAACTGCTGCCGACGCTGCTGCAGGATCTGCATCCGGTCGAATGATGCGAGTCGCGCGTGCGTTCGGATCGTGTACCGACGCAGCGATCGATCATGCGCGAAGCTGAACGCGTTCCTCGACGCGTTGAACGCAGGGGACGGCCCGCCGTAGCTACCGATGCACTAGCGCCGCACGGTGGCGCCCGACGCTGCCGCGCCTATCCGGCTTTCCCGGACAGCCCGTGCATCGGCCGCCGCAGCGCGGCGTCGAACGGATTCGTGCGCGGGCCGATCGCCTCGGCCTGGCGGCGCAGCAGTTCGACGACCATCGGCATCCGGTCGTCGCCGAGGCGCGACGCGAGCGTACCGACGCTCAGCGCACCGACCGGATAGCCGGTGCGATCGAGGATCGGCACCGCGACGCCGGCCATCCCGTCGAGCACGCCGCTGTTGCGGCCCGCGTAGCCGAGCTGCCGCACGCGGTCGATCTCGGTGCGCAGATAGACCTCGTCGAGCACGCCGTAGCCGCGAATGCGCGGCACGTTGAAGCGGATCACCTCCTCGCGCTCGGCTTCCGGCAGGAACGCGAGGATCGCGAGGCTGCCCTGCCCGACGCCGAGCGCGACGCGCCCGCCGATGTCGCCGGTAAACGACCGGATCGGAAACGGCCCCTCGCAGAGATCGAGGCACACCGCGTCGAAGCCGCTCTTCACGAGCAGGAAGATCGTCTCGCCGAGGCTCGCGCAGAGCCGCAGCAGCGCGGGCCGGCACAGCGTGCGCATGCTGCTCGGATTGCCGGCCAGCGCGGCGAGCGCGAAGAAGTCGACACTGAGCCGGTACAGCTTCGAGCGCTCGTCCTGCTCGACCATGCCTTCGGCGATCAGCGACTGCAGGATCCGGTGCGCGGTGCCCTGCGTGAGGCCGACCGCCTTCGCGAGATGCGTGACGCGCACGCCGTCCTGCTGCATGCCGGCCAGCGCGCGCAGGATCGCGAACGCCCGCTGCAGCATGCCGGTGCCCGGCGCGCCGCCCGTGTCGGCGGCGTCGCCGTCGGCGGGCGCGGCGCGCGACGTTCCGGGCGAATGCGGTTCCTGCATGCCGGCTCTCCTCGACGATTTCATTGAACGGAATACGGAGCGCCATTGTCGCCGCATGCGGACGCGCCCGGCATCCGGGTGTGCACGGGATTGACGGGCGTCTTTCGCGGGCCGCTCGGCCTTCATTCACCGGAACGATTTGCTCGCGCTTCGTCATCTCGTTCCATTGACCGGAATTTTTCGGAAATTCCTCTCGTTCAGCAGAATTCGAAATTGACGGTCCGAAATATGGCTGGCTAGAGTCCGCGTCAATGACGCACCGCCATCCGGTGTGCGAATCGGGAGTTCCCCATGTCGTTTCTCACGCTGACGGACCTGACGAAATCGTTCGGCGAGCTGACCGCCGTCGCCGACGTGAACCTCTCCGTCGAACAAGGCGAATTCGTGTCGCTGCTCGGCCCGTCCGGCTGCGGCAAGACGACGACGCTGCAGATGATCGCGGGCTTCGTCGACGTCACGCGCGGACGCATCACGCTCGACGGCCAGGACATCACGCACATGAAACCGAACCGCCGCGGGCTCGGGATCGTGTTCCAGAGCTACGCGCTGTTTCCGCACATGAGCGTCGCGGAGAACGTCGGCTTCGGGCTCGACATGCGCGGCGTCGACAAGGCCGAGCGCGCGGAGCGCATCCGCGCGGCGCTCGCGCTCGTGCGCCTCGATGCGCTCGCGCATCGCTTTCCGCGCGAGCTGTCCGGCGGCCAGCGGCAGCGCGTCGCGATCGCGCGCGCGGTCGTGATCGAACCGCCGGTGCTGCTGCTCGACGAGCCGATGTCGAATCTCGACGCGAAGCTGCGCGAGGAGATGCAGTTCGAGCTGCGCGCGATCCAGCGCAAGATCGGCACGACGACGATCATGGTCACGCACGATCAGTCGGAAGCACTGTCGATCAGCGATCGCGTGGTCGTGATGGAAGCCGGCCGCATCACGCAGATCGATACGCCGTATCACGCTTATGAACGGCCCGAAAACCGGTTCGTGTCGCAGTTCATCGGCAAGGCCAACCTGCTGCCGGGCACGATCGTCGCGCACGACGGCGACGCGATCCGCATCGACCTCGGGCACGACCTCGCGGAGACGGGCCGCACCGCGCACCTGCCCGCGCACGAACGCGACGTGCGTGTCGGCGATCCCGTCTCGGTCTGCATCCGTCCGGAAAAGCTGCGGCTCTGCACGCCGGGCGCAGGCCGCGTCGCCGCGACCGTCACGAGCCGCTTCTTCCTCGGCAGCCAATGGCTGTATCGCGTCGACAGCGCACTCGGCGAAGTGCTCGTGTGCTGCCAGAACGAAGGCGCCGAGCCGCTCGCGGAAGGCGCGCCGGTCGGCATCGACTGGCACAGCGACGCGGTGCGCGTGATGCGCCGGGAGGCCTGAATGGGACAGCCTACCCGCCCGCTGCAGGCCGACGGCGCACCGGCCGGCGTCGCGCCGCGCAGCGCGGCCGAGCCCG
>NZ_KV786939.1:9366-9667 GCF_001806955.1 Burkholderia sp. HMSC10F09 | reverse complement strand
GTCGAGGCCGATCAGGTCGATCGCGGCGAGTGCGCGCTCGCGCCGCTCGCGTGCGCCGACGCCGAGCGCCTCGAGGCCGGCCTCGACGTTCTGCAGCACGGTGAGCCACGGGAACAGCGCGAACGTCTGGAATACCATCGCGACGCCTTCGGCCGGCCCGCGCAACGGCTTGCCGAGATACGTGACTTCGCCGCCGGTCGGCTCGATCAGCCCCGCGATGATGCGCAGCAGCGTCGACTTGCCCGAGCCCGAGCGGCCGAGCAGCCCGACGATTTCGCCTTCGCGCAGCGACAGGTTCGCG
>NZ_KV786939.1:8123-9346 GCF_001806955.1 Burkholderia sp. HMSC10F09 | reverse complement strand
ACGCGCAGGATTTCTTCGCCGATGCGCGGCGGCTGGGGCGTCTGAACGGGGGCGTTTACAGCATTCGGATTGTGCATCGCGTTTCGCTCTCAATCAGTCTCAGTCGAGCCGCAGCTTCGCTTCGGCGAAGGCATACAGCGGGCGCCACAGCAGGCGGTTGAACAGCGTGACGAACAGCGACATCACGGCGATGCCGAGGATGATCTTCGGGAAATCGCCGGCCGCGGTCATTTGCGCGATATACGCGCCGAGGCCGTGCGCAACGACTTTCGTGTCGCCCCACTGCACGGCTTCGGACACGATGCTCGCGTTCCACGCGCCGCCCGACGCCGTGATCGCGCCCGTCACGTAGTAAGGGAAGATGCCCGGAAGAATCGCCTGCCGCCACCATTGCCAGCCGCGAATCCGGAAGTTCGTCGCCGCCTCGCGATAGTCGTTCGGATAGGACGTCGCGCCGGCGATCACGTTGAACAGGATATACCACTGCGTGCCGAGCACGATCAGCGGCGACAGCCAGATGTCCGCGTTCAGGTGAAAGCGCGCGATCACGATCACGAACACCGGGAACAGCAGGTTCGCCGGAAACGCGGCGAGAAACTGCGCGAGCGGCTGCATCTTCTCGGCGAGCGCCGGACGCAGCCCGATCCATACGCCGATCGGCACCCACACCACCGATGCGATCGCGATCAGCACGACCACGCGCAACAGCGTGATCAGCCCGAGCACGAACACATGGCCGACCTCGTCCATCGTCACGCCGGTCGCGACGAAGCTCATCACGCGCCACAGCACGTAGGCAGTCGCGAGCAGCACGACGACGGCCCATGTGACGTCCGCGACGCGCGACGCCTTCTTCTCGACGCGCGGCAGCGTGAAGCGCATCGCGCGCGTCGGCGAAAGGCGCAGCGGAATGCGCGCGGCCTTCGCGAACAGCCAGCCGGCCGGCACGAGCAGCTGATGGATCAGCCGCGTGCGGCGCACGAGATCGAGCAGCCACGATTCCGGCGCGTTGCCCGAGCTCGTGTTCTCCATGCGGAACTTGTCGGCCCACGCGACGAGCGGCCGGAACAGCAGTTGGTCGTAGGCGAGGATCACGACCGTCATCGCGAGAATCACCCAGCCGACCGCGCCGAGGTTGCGCTCGACGATCGCCTCCGCGAGGTACGCGCCGATGCCCGGCAGCGTGATGGTGTGGTTGCCGACCGTGATCGCCTCCGACGCGA
>NZ_KV786939.1:1588-8103 GCF_001806955.1 Burkholderia sp. HMSC10F09 | reverse complement strand
CAGCCCCGGCATCGAGAACGGCACCTCGAGCTTCCAGAAGCGCTGCCAGCCGGTCAGGTGAAAGCCGCGCGACACCTCGTCGAGATCGCGCGGCACCGTGCGCAGCGACTGATAAAAGCTGAACGTCATGTTCCACGCCTGGCTCGTGAAGATCGCGAAGATCGCCGCGAGTTCGGCGCCGAGCACGCGGCTCGGGAACAGCGCGAGGAAGAACGTGACCGTAAACGAGATATAGCCGAGCACCGGCACCGACTGCAGGATGTCGAGGATCGGGATCAGCACCATGCCGGCGCGGCGGCTTTTCGCGGCGAGCGTGCCGTACACGAGCGTGAACGCGAGCGACGCGACCATCGCGGCAAGCATCCGCAGCGTCGTGCGCAGCGCATATTCGGGCAGGTTCGACGGATCGAGCGAGATCTTCTGCGACTGCAGCGTGCCGATCGGCGCCATCGTCTCGTGGAAGCCGACGACGGCCATCGCGATCAGGCAGATGATCAGCGGAAACGCGATAAAGTCCCACCGGTTCGGCAGGACGCGCCACGCGGACGCGTTGGCGGTCCGGTTCGGATCGAATCCGACGTCCATCAGGCGCCCTCTCCGGTTAGGCCGAACGAAGCCGGCAGACGATGTTGATTCATGGCTAAGCGCACGGGCGCGGTAATTCGGTTGACTCACGATCTCACGCAGGCGCGGCGCGCTGCGTGCAAGCTGCGCCGCCGCGCGTGCTCCGGCCGAGTCGGCCCGCGACGGCACGACACTACACCAACCCGTATGTCAGGTCCAACCGTCCTGCGGGCGGCAGGCGGCGCCGCAGCGGCGCACGGAGCGTACCCGGCGCGCGGCCGGACGGGCAGGCGCGCGGGGTCGGGCAGCCCGGCCGCAGTCCCGGCCGGCATGCAGGCCCCGAATTATGCCGTGATCCGGCCCGGCCGTGAACCCGCCCGATCCGGCCCGCGCGCAAACCGTGTGCGGCGTCAGCAAGCGGACACGGCGAAGCGGGTATGATCGGGGCTTGCCCCATCGGGGTCGATCGACGCGCAGGAGGAAGGGAATGGCAGGAAACTTGGTAATCGTCTGTCGCGATCAGGACGCCGATGCGTTCTACGAGCTGATGCAGGAATACGGGTCGTTTCAGACGCGGCTGTCGTCGACGGCATGGTATCTGAACATGAACGTCGTGCCGGAATCGTTGCAGGACGAGATCCTCGAACGCCTCGGCCGCTATACGACCGTCTATATCTTCGAGGCCACCAGCGTGACGTACAACACGATCGACAGCAACGCCGCCGAGACGCTCGGCACGCTGTTCGGCGAGTGACGCCGCGCGGCGCCCGCCCGGGCGCCGTTTCGGCCGCTTACGCCGCCTGCGCGTGCGGCTCGCCCTTCGGCACCGCGTCGAACGGGAACGTCATCGCGACGCGCAGCCCGCCTTCCGGACGGTTGCCGATGTCGCACGTCCCGCCCAGCCTGAGCACCAGCCGCTCGACGATCGCGAGCCCGAGCCCGCTGTGGCCGTTGCCGCCGCGCGCCGGATCGAGGCGTACGAACGGCCGCGTCGCGGCCGCCAGATCGCGCGGCGCGATCCCGCTGCCATGGTCGCTGACGGCCAGCACGTAGCCGGCCGGCGTGCGCGCGGTTTCGACGAGCACGGGCGGCGCGCCGTACGCATGCGCGTTGTCGAGCAGGTTCGACAGGATGCGGTCGAGCGTCGCGGTCGGCAGACAGAAGCCGGGATCGGCGGCGAGCCGCGTCTGCACCGTCGGCGCGTTCGGCGCGACCGCGCGATAGGTGCGCGCGATCCGCTCGCAGGCCTGGTCGACCGGCACCGGCTCGCTGCGGTCGGCGCCGCCGTGCGCGAACACGAGGAACTGGTCGACGATATGCGTCATCGAGTCGACATCGCGCACGACGCCGTCGCGCAGACGCGCATCGTCCATCATTTCGGCGCGCAGCCGCATCCGCGCAAGCGGCGTACGCAGGTCGTGCGCGACGCCCGCCAGCATCACCGCGCGGTCGTTCTCGGCCTGCGACACCTGCTCCACCATCTGATTGAAACCGTGCGTGAGCTGGCGCAGCTCGCGCGGGCCGCGCTCGCGCAGCGGCGGCACCGGCTGCCCGCGACCGAAGCGCGCGACCGCGCGTGCGAGCGAGCGCAGCGGCTGCTGCAGCTGCCATGCCGCGAACAGCGCGGCGATCACGCCGGCCGAGAAAATCGTGCCGAGCCACAGCAGCATCCGGTCGAGCGAGCGCGGCGGCCGCAGCGGCTGCACCGGCACGACGATCCAGCTACGGTCGCTCGGCTCCTTCACCCATAGCACGGGCGGCCGGCCCGGCGCGCCGATCCGCACCTGCGTGCCGGGCGGCATCCGCTCGCCGACGTCGTCGCGAAAGCGCTTGAGCGGCGCCGGCAGCGGCGGGTCGTCGTCCTTCGGCACGTCGGGGCTGTCGGGTGCGACGAGCCGCACGCGCGACGGCAGCGGCTGATCGGGCGAACGCGCGACGTGCTGGCGCACGGCGTCGACGAGGAACGCGGCCTCCTCGACCGCGTAACGCGTCTGCATCTGATTGCGTTCGAGCCGCATCGCGAAATACCACGCGAAGTGCGAGAGCAGCAGCACGCCGACGACAAGCAGCGCGAGCCGGCCGAACAGCGAATCAATGGGTTTGCGCATGGGCCTCGCCGTCGGGCACGAACACGTAGCCGCGCCCGCGGACCGTCTGGATGAAGCGCGGCGTCGACGGATCGGTCTCGAGGATGCGGCGCAGGCGCCACACCTGGACGTCGATGCCGCGGTCGGTACCGTCGTACTCGGGCCCGTGCAGCAGCTCGAGCAGCCGCTCGCGCGTGAGCGTGCGCAGCGCGTGGTTCACGAAAATCTTCAGCAGCGCGAATTCGCTGCTCGACAGCGTCGCCGGCTTGCCGTCGATCGACAGCGTGCGCGCCTGGAAGTCGAGCACGAAGCGGCCGAATGCGAACGGCTCGCGCTGCTCCGGCGCGGCGGCCGACGGCGTCGCGCGGCGGCGGCGCAGCACGGCCTGCACGCGTGCGAGCAGCTCGCGCGGATTGAACGGCTTGCCGAGGTAATCGTCCGCGCCGAGCTCGAGCCCGACGATGCGGTCTACGTCGTCCGCGCGCGCGGTCAACATGATCACCGGGATGTCGTCGCCCGACGCGCGCAGCTGGCGCAGCGCGGTGAGGCCGTCCACGCCCGGCATCATGAGGTCGAGCACGATGAGGTCGGGGCGCTCGCGCTCGAGGCGCTTTTCGAGCGTTGCCGCGTCGTGCAGCACGGACACTTCCATCCCCTGGCGCACGAGATAGTCGCGCAGCAGGTCGCGGAGTTCTTGGTCGTCGTCGACGATGAGGATCTGGGTAGTCATGGCTCGAAGTTTACCGCGCACGGGCGGCGTCGAAGAACGAAACAAAGGGACGAAAGGGTTACTGCGGGTTACCGTGCAAGCGAACTGTAATGGGCGGTAACCCGGCCGCCACCCCGCGTAACATCGGCCGGCGCCTGCGCCGCTAACCTGCGTCTTACCGGATGCGGCAGCCGGGTCGCCCCGCGGCCGCATCGCCGGACCCTCTGAATACAAGGAGTTTCTGAAATGTATAAGAAGACTTCCCGCGTGGCCATGGCGGCCGCCACCGTGCTCGCCCTCGCATTCGGCACCGCGCATGCCGCCCAGTCCGCCGACGCGCCGCCGCAACGCGGCCCCGGCATGCACCACATGAACGATCACGACGGCGGCCCGTTCGGCGTGATGCTGAAGCTGCACGATCAGCTGAAGTTGAACGCGTCGCAGGAACAGCAGTGGCAGACCGCGCTCAACACGATGAAGCAGAACCGCGAAGCGATGCGCAAGAACCACGAGCAGATGCGCGAGCAATTCAAGGCGCAGCAGAACCAGCCGATCCTCGACCTGAACGCGATGCACACGGCGCGCCAGCAGGCCGAGCAGCAGAACGCACAGCTGCGCGAGCAGACGTCGGCCGCATGGCTCGCGTTCTACAACGGGCTGAACGACCAGCAGAAGGCCACGGTCAGCACCGCGCTCAAGCAGCAGTTCGCACGCATGGAACAGCGCCACGAGCAGATGAAGGCGCGCTGGCAGCAGCATCGCGAAGCCGCGAAGGCGGCGAAGGCCGCTTCGGCGCCGGCGCAGTAAGCGCCCGGCTCGCCGCCGCGCGTGGCGGCGCGGGGGACGCGGCCTTGCGGCCGGCGTCCCCTGTTTCGTTTCAGGCGTCGTGGCCGGCCACGTCGAACAGCAGAACCTCGGCCTCGCGCCCCTGTGTCAGCGCAACGGTATCGACGCCGGCGATCCGCACGCCGTCGCCCGCACCCAGTGGATGACCGCCGATCTCGACGTCGCCGCGCACGACGTGCGCGTAGACCCGGCGCCCGGCCGGCACGGCGTGGACGACACGCTCGGCGCCGTCGATCAGTGCCGCGAAGATGCGTGCATCGGCGTCGACGCGCAGCGCCCCGTCGCGCGCGTCCGGCGACGCGATCGGCTGCAGCCGGCCGCGCTTGTCCTCCTCGGCGAAATAGCGATGCGCGTAGTCGGGCGCGCCGCCGCGCGCGTCCGGCGCGAGCCGGATCCGCAACAGCCGCACCGGCCGCTTATGCGACGCGTTGGCTTCGCTGACCATGATGCCGGCGCCCGCGCGCGTGCGCTGCACGCCGCCGGCGCGGACGATCGCGCCGTTACCGAGCGTGTCGCGATAGCCGAGCGCGCCGTCGAGCACGATCGTCAGAATCTCGACGTCGCGGTACGGCTGCATCCCGAACCCGCGCGTCGGCGCGATGCACGCTTCGGTGAGCTCGAGCAGCGCGCCGTAACGCGGCGGCACGCGGCCCGCGCCGTCGCACGGAAAACTGTGACGGGATTCGTGCCAGCCGTAGCTGCGCTGATCGCGATCGACGGCGCGGCGGATCTGGAACATGAGGCGACACTCCGTGAAACCTGTTTTTCTGGATAAGCTGCACTGTAGGGGCGCGCCGATTCGGCAACAATCCGCGCGCACGCACCGCATCGTTGCATTCGCGCACGCAATCGACGCAATGACCGTTGCCAATAGAACGATTACCGCAACAGCCGAAGCAAAGAATCGCGCGGCCGGCCCGATTGCCGTTTTCCGGGTATCGCGTTCGGGTAAAATACCGCCCTTTTGGCGTCCGCCGATCCGGCGGCCGCCGCCGCCAAAGCGCCGAACGGCGAATTTTGGCCGTCTAGAATACGCCGCGACGCCCGGCCCGACCGGCCGCGTGCGCGCCCGGAACGTCAGCAACAGAAGGATGGAAATGAAGAAGGCCGCCCTGTGCGCCGCCCTCGCCCTCGTGGCGGGCAGCGCCTTCGCGAAGGAGTGGAAGACCGTGCGGATCGGCGTCGACGCGAGCTACCCGCCGTTCGAATCGACCGCGCCGAGCGGCGAGATCGTCGGTTTCGATGTCGATCTCACGAAGGAAATCTGCAAGCGCATCGGCGTCAAGTGCGTATGGGTCGCGCAGGATCTCGACGGCATCATCCCGGCGCTGAAGGCGAAGAAGTACGACATCATCGTGTCGTCGCTGACGGTCACCGACAAGCGCCGCGAGCAGATCGACTTTTCCGACAAGGTCTACGACGCGCCGGCGCGGATGATCGCGAAGGCCGGCTCGCCGCTGCAGCCGACGGTCGCGTCGCTGAAAGGCAAGCGCGTCGGCGTCGAGCAGGGCTCGACGCAGGAAACCTACGCGAAGACGTACTGGGAACCGCAGGGCGTCACGATCGTTCCTTACCAGAACCAGGACCAGGTCTATGCCGATCTCGGCTCGGGCCGCCTCGACGCGACGCTGCAGGACGAACTGCAGGCCGACTACGGCTTCCTGCGCACGCCGCGCGGCAAGGGCTTCGCGTTCGCGGGCCCCGAGGTGAAGGATCCGAAGACGATCGGGGACGGCACCGCGATCGGGCTACGCAAGGAAGATACGGACCTGAAGATCCGCATCAACAAGGCACTGGCCGACATGCACAAGGACGGCACGTACGACCGTCTGTCGCACAAGTATTTCTCGTTCAGCGTCTACTCGGCGCGCTGAGCGCCGCGACGGGCGCAGCGGATGCGGGGGCGGCCCCGCCCCCGCGCAGTACAGGCAGTCAACCACGCGCCGCCCGCCCCTCGCCCGCCGCTTGCAACGCGGGCGCGCCCGGCTCCGATGCCGGGGCGGACGGCATGATACGTACGGGGCGTTCCGCGCAGCTTGGCGGGCGCGTCTTTCGCGGCGCAGCCGATGCGCCGTCAGGGACCACATATGTTTCTACAAGGTTACGGCCCGCTGATCCTCGCAGGCACCTGGCAAACCGTCAAACTGGCGGTGCTTTCGCTCGCGCTGTCGTTCCTGCTGGGTCTCGTCGGCGCGGCCGCCAAACTGTCCCGCAACCGCATCGCAAACGGCGTCGGCACCGTCTATACGACGCTGATCCGCGGCGTGCCCGATCTCGTGCTGATGCTGCTGCTGTTCTACAGCATCCAG
>NZ_KV786939.1:870-1568 GCF_001806955.1 Burkholderia sp. HMSC10F09 | reverse complement strand
CTGTTCTACAGCATCCAGATCTGGCTGAACATGGCGACCGACGCGCTCGGCTGGGATCAGATCGACATCGACCCGTTCCTCGCCGGCGTGCTCGTGCTCGGCTTCATCTACGGCGCGTACTTCACCGAAACGTTCCGCGGCGCGTTCCTGTCGGTGCCGCGCGGCCAGCTCGAAGCGGGCAGCGCGTACGGCATGACGAACTGGCAGGTGTTCACGCGGATCATGTTCCCGCAGATGATGCGCTTCGCGCTGCCGGGCATCGGCAACAACTGGCAGGTGCTCGTGAAGTCCACCGCGCTCGTGTCGATCATCGGTCTCGCCGACGTCGTGAAGGCGTCGCAGGATGCCGGCAAGGGCACGCTGCGGTTCTTCTTCTTCACGCTGATCGCCGGCGCGATCTACCTCGCCATCACGACGATCTCGAACTTCGTGCTGATGTGGCTTGAAAAGCGCTACTCGACCGGCGTCCGCAAGGCAGACCTATGATCGAACTCATCCAAGAATACTGGCGCAACTATCTGTACACCGACGGCTACCGGATCACGGGCGTCGCGATCACGCTGTGGCTGCTCGTCGTGTCGATCGGGCTCGGGTTCTGCCTGTCGGTGCCGCTCGCGGTCGCGCGCGTGTCGAAGCGCAAATGGCTGTCGCGCGCGGTATGGCTCTATACCTACGTGTTCCGCGGCACGCCGCTCTAC
>NZ_KV786939.1:0-850 GCF_001806955.1 Burkholderia sp. HMSC10F09 | reverse complement strand
CGGCACGCCGCTCTACGTGCAGCTGCTGCTCTGCTATACGGGCCTGTACAGCCTGCAGGTCGTGCGCGGCACGCCGATGCTCGATGCGTTCTTCCGCGAAGGCATGAACTGCACGCTGCTCGCGTTCACGCTGAACACCTGCGCGTATACCACCGAGATCTTCGCGGGCGCGATCAAGGCGACGTCGTACGGCGAGATCGAAGCCGCGCGCGCGTACGGGATGTCGACGTTCACGATGTACCGCCGCGTGATCCTGCCGTCCGCGCTGCGCCGCTCGCTGCCGCTCTACAGCAACGAAGTGATCCTGATGCTGCACGCCACGACCGTCGCGTTCACCGCGACCGTGCCCGACATCCTGAAGATCGCGCGCGACGTCAACTCGGCGACCTACATGTCGTTCCACGCATTCGGGATCGCCGCCCTGCTCTATCTCGTGATCTCCTTCACGCTCGTCTGGCTGTTCCGCCGCGCCGAGCGCCGCTGGCTCGCGTATCTGCGCCCGCAAGGCAAGTAAGTTTCCGCAGGACTATTCATGAATTCCCAGACCCAGAAGCTTTTCGTCGACGATCTTCACAAGCGGTACGGCAGCAACGAGGTACTCAAGGGCGTGTCGCTGAAGGCGAACGCCGGCGACGTGATCAGCGTGATCGGCTCGTCCGGCTCCGGCAAAAGCACGATGCTGCGCTGTATCAACTTCCTCGAGCAGCCGAATGCGGGCCGCATCTTCGTCGACCGCGAGGAAGTGCGCACCGCGGCCGACAAGACGGGCGCACTGCGCGCCGCCGATCCGAAGCAGCTGCAGCGCGTACGCACGAAGCTCGCGATGGTGTTCCAGCACTTCAATCTGTGG
>NZ_KV786938.1:0-1416 GCF_001806955.1 Burkholderia sp. HMSC10F09 | reverse complement strand
CGCCCGGCGTGCCGACCTGCGCCGCGGCGCCGCCGGCGGCCGCCGACGCTACGCCGCCGGTCAGCAGGCTGTCGAGACGGCTCGCGAGCAGCGCGGCCGCAACGGAGTCGATACCGGTCATGATCGGAGCCTGCTCACCTCGGCCACATCGTTGCGCACTCCGGGAACGAGGCCGCCGCGCTGCCCCGGAATACGGGCTCTAGCCGCGCGTGCGGTAGAGCTCGGTCAATACCTTGGTCGAACGCCGCGTCTCGAACAACGCGGACAGCCGCGCGACTTCGGGGCTCGCGAGATCGCGGATCGCCGCGTCGTCCGCGAGGATCCGGCGGATCAGCGCGAGCTTGCGGCCCAGTTCCGATTCGTCGAGCGCGATGTCCCGCTCGGCCTCCTTCAGCGCATCGACGAGCCGCAGATACTCGTCCTGCAGCCCCGACAGCGCATGCCAGTCAGCGCCGCGCGCCGCGCGCAGCATCCGGCCCGACACGGCCGCGAGCGCCTCGTAGCGTGCGAAGTAGTCGGCCTTGCGATTCATCTCGGCATATCGCCCGTCTGCTGCGCGGCCATCCGCGCGACTTCGGGGCCGATGCCGGTCCATGCTTCCTCGAGCGTCGCGAGCAGTCCGTCGACCTCGACCAGCATCGCGTCGCTCGCCTGCGCATTCGCTTCGAGCAGCCGCCGGCCGATATACGCGTACAGCGCGTCGAGGCGCGCGGCGATCTCGCCGCCCGCCTCGCGGTTCAGCGCGGCCTGCAGGCCGCTTTCGACGATGCGGATCGCCTTGCCGATCGCGTCGCCGCGCGCGGGCACGTTGCCCTGCTGCAGATGCATGCGCGCGAGCGCGACGGCCTGGCGCGCGCCCTGATAGAGCATCGCGATCAGCCGGTGCGGGGAGGCGCCCATCACCCCGGTCTCGACGCCGACACGCGCGTAGGCATTGGCTCCAGCGTGTCCTGGGGAAAACATGCGCTTCTCCTTGTTGATGCTTGGCTATGACGGGGGCCGCTGCCGTGCGTCGCACGGCGCGGTTTTCTCCCTGAGTTATCGGAAAGGAACGGGAAAGCTTTAGGCGCGCGGCGCGCGATGCGCGGCGAGCGGTGTGCGGCGAGCGCCGCAGCGGGCCGGCGCGCCGGCCGGCGACGAAGGCGGGGCAGCGGCCCGCGCGTCACACCGACATCTGCATGATGTCGTTGTAAGCGCTCACGAGCTTGTTGCGGACCTGCAGCCCGAACTGGAAACCGATATTGGCCTTCTGCATGTCGACCATCACGTCGTTCAGCGACACGTTCGCCGCACCGACCTCGAACGCCTGCGCTTCGCCGAGCGCGCGCTGCTGGTCGCCGCTGATCTTGTCGAGCGAGGCCTTCATCGCGCTCGCAAACGTGCCGGCCGTCGCCGCGCCCGAGCCGGCGAGCGCGG
>NZ_KV786937.1:0-3180 GCF_001806955.1 Burkholderia sp. HMSC10F09 | reverse complement strand
GTTCGCGCCGACGATGCCGCCGGCCGCCGCGCCCGCGACCGTGCCGAGCGGGCCGCCCGTGATCAGGTAGCCGAGCGCGCCGCCTGCGGCCGCGCCGATGCCGGCGTTGCGCTGCGTGTGCGTCATCGCGCAGGCGCCGAGTTGCGACAGGACCGCGACGATCACCGCGGCACGAACGACAAAAGTGGTCTTCTTCATCATGGTTCTTGGTGTCCTCCCGTCGCGCGCGCTGCGCACGGCGGCATTTGAATCGGTGCTGCCATCATAGGAAAAGCCGAACGGGCCGGGCAATCCGATTTACCTCGTGTTACAGCCGACACAAAGTCGAGACATTGCCTGCACGCGACATCGGCACGGCGCGACGGGCCGCGGGCCGCGCGGGACCGACCCCGGTCAGGTAGAATTGCAGGATTAAACCGGCGCAACGCGCCGCCCCAACCTGACGCCAACCGCATGAGCACCGAACGCAACGACGCCCCCGCGGCTTCCAACTTCATTCGCAACATCATCGACGACGACAACCGCACCGGCAAATGGGGCGGCCGCGTCGAGACGCGCTTCCCGCCCGAGCCGAACGGCTATCTCCATATCGGTCATGCGAAGAGCATCTGCCTGAATTTCAGCATCGCGCGCGACTACGGCGGCGTCTGCCACCTGCGTTTCGACGACACGAACCCGGAAAAGGAAAGCATCGAGTACGTCGACTCGATCGTCGATGCGGTGCGCTGGCTCGGCTTCGACTGGCGCAAGGACGCGGTCGATCATCAGTATTTCGCGAGCGACTACTACGACAAGCTGTACGAGTTCGCCGAGCTGCTGATCAAGCGCGGCAAGGCCTACGTCGACAGCCAGAGCGCCGACGAGATGCGCGCGAACCGCGGCTCGCTGACCGAGCCCGGCAAGCCGTCGCCGTTCCGCGACCGCACGCCCGACGAGAACCTCGACCTGTTCCGCCGGATGAAGGCCGGCGAGTTCAAGGAAGGCGAGCACGTGCTGCGCGCGAAGATCGACATGGCGTCGCCGAACATGAACATGCGCGACCCGGTGATCTACCGGATCCGCTACGCGCACCACTACCGCACCGGCGACGCATGGTGCGTGTATCCGATGTACGACTACACGCACTGCATCTCCGATGCGCTCGAAGGCATCACGCATTCGCTCTGCACGCTCGAGTTCGAGGATCACCGCCCGCTGTACGACTGGGTGCTGAACGAGCTCGCGGATGCCGGCATCTTCACGCGCCCGCTGCCGCAGCAGATCGAATTCTCGCGACTGAACCTCACGTATGCGATCACGAGCAAGCGCAAGCTGCTGCAGCTCGTCACCGAAGGCCATGTCGACGGCTGGGACGATCCGCGCATGCCGACGATCGTCGGCATCCGCCGCCGCGGCTTCACGCCCGAGAGCATTCACCTGTTCTGCGAGCGGATCGGCGTGACGAAGGTCGACTCGTGGATCGACATGAGCGTGTTCGAAGGCGCGCTGCGCGACGATCTCGACGACAAGGCGCCGCGCACGGTCGCGGTGCTCGACCCGCTGAAGCTGATCATCGACAACTATCCGGAAGGCCAGGAAGAAGCCTGCACGGCGCCCGTGCATCCGCATCATCCGGATCGCGGCGTGCGCACGTTCCCGATCTCGCGCGAGCTGTGGATCGAGCGCGAGGACTTCGCCGAGCAGCCGCCGAAGGGCTATTTCCGCCTGTTCCCCGGCAACAAGGTGCGGCTGCGCTACGGCTACGTCGTCGAGTGCACGGGCTTCGACAAGGATGCCGACGGCAACGTGACGGCCGTGCACTGCAACTACTTCCCGGACAGCAAGTCGGGCACCGACGGCGCGAACAACTACAAGGTCAAGGGCAACATCCACTGGGTCAGCGCCAAGCATGCGCAGCCGGCCGAAGTGCGGATCTACGACCGCCTGTTCAAGGAGCCGCATCCGGATGCCGGCGGCGCGAACTTCCTCGATGCGCTGAATCCCGATTCGAAGAAGATCGTGCATGCGTTCGTCGAGCCGGGCGCCGGCGACGTCGCGCCGGAAACGCGTCTGCAGTTCGAACGGCACGGCTACTTCGTCGCCGATCGCGTCGATTCGAAGCCGGGCAAGCCGGTGTTCAACCGCATCGTCGGGCTGCGCGACAGCTGGAGCAAGCCGGTCTGACCGGCTCCCCGCGCATCGCATAAAAAACCGGCTCGCGCCGGTTTTTTATTGCCCTTCGGTTTTGCGACGGGAAGCCGCGCGTCCGCTCATGCGTCCGACAGCCGCCGATGAAGTTCCGCGAGCGGCAGCGTCGTATGGAACAGCCGTGCGAGGCTGCGGCTCGCATAGGCGTCGACGTCGGCGGGATCGGTCCACCGATACGCGTCCATCTCGGGAATCGGCGAGCCGTCGCGGCGGCTCGGAAACAGCGACGTGCAGGTGCAGCGCGCGAGGTCGATCTCGTCGGGCGCGACGCGCACCGCGAACAGGTGCAGATCCTTGTCGTGCCGATAGGCGAAGCGGCCGAGATCGACGAGCCGCTCGGGCGCGATCTCGATCCCGGTTTCCTCGCGCAGCTCGCGCAGCGCCGCGTCGCGCGGCGACTCGCCCGGCTCGCCCTGCCCCTTCGGGATGTCCCAGTGCGTGGTGTCCGTCGCATGCGCGAGGAACACGCGGCCGGCCGCATCGAGGATCACGACGCCGCACGACACCGTGCGCGGCGCACCGCTGCGCCTCATTGCCCGTGTGCTCAGCGCTTCTGCAGCTGCCACTTGCCCGCGGCCGTCTGGCAGTAGACGGGCTTGAGCGTCATCGTCTGTCCCTTCGCCGCGATCTCGGTCGTCACTTCGCGGCAGTGCTTGCCGTCCTTGTCGAGCGTCGCCGGCGTCAGCTTCGCTTCGATCTGCGTGCGGCCGCCGCTGCTCTGCCACGTCGTCGTCTCGCCGTCCTTGCCGGCGTCGCGCGCGTGCACGACGGCTTTCGTCAGCGAGGCGGCGTCGGCCTTGCTGAAATATGTGATCGGCGTGTCGTTCAGAAAGCCCAGGTTGCTTTGCGCATGGGCGGACAGCATGGCGGTCGCACACGCTGCGCCGGCCAGCGCACGCGCGATGAAAAGGGATGCACGCATCGACATATTGTTCTCCTTGGATGTTCGAGCGACGCGCGCGGCGCGGCCGGTGACCCGGCATGCGCCGCGCG
>NZ_KV786936.1:0-1429 GCF_001806955.1 Burkholderia sp. HMSC10F09 | reverse complement strand
GGCCGCAGGACGG
The DNA here is from genome assembly GCF_001806955.1 of Burkholderia sp. HMSC10F09. Classification (NCBI taxonomy): domain Bacteria; kingdom Pseudomonadati; phylum Pseudomonadota; class Betaproteobacteria; order Burkholderiales; family Burkholderiaceae; genus Burkholderia; species Burkholderia sp. HMSC10F09. The sequence continues at coordinate 1,416 of NZ_KV786936.1, read as the reverse complement.
CGCCGCGCACGGCACGCTGACGGCCGGCCACGACGCGCGCGGCGCCGGCGATGCGCATTGGGAGGAGGACGGTGCGCCGTTGCCGCCCGAAGAATGGTCGTGAGCGCCGATCGGCGACGCCGCGCGTGACGCAGCCGCGCGGTCGCGCTGCCGCCATCATGCCGGCGCTTCTGTAAAAAACGACCGCCGCGGTGCGCCTCGTCATGCGCGCGGCGGCGGCCCGACCCACACCGCGACCGGCAGCGCGCGCAGGCAGTGCGCGACGCGCAGCAAGCCGTCCGGCGTGTCGCCGGCCTCGCTCGCATCGAGCCAGTCGGCCCACGGCCCCGTCGCGCCGGCCGGCAGCACGACGGCCGTGTCGTCCCACTGCGCCGGTTCGACGCGCGGCAGTGAGGGCGCGTCGCCGAGCAGCCGGCACGCGAGCCGCGTCGTCACGACGACGATCGTCGCCGCGTCGTCGCAGCGCGCGAACGCGACCACGTGACGCGCGAGCGGACCGCGCACGCGCAGCGGCACGTAGCGGCCGTTCGCGAACGTTGACGTATGCTGCGCACGCAGCGCGAGCAGCCGCTCTATGAGCGCACGCTTCACGCGCGCATCGGGCCAGGTCGGCAGATACGCGCTGACGGGGCCGTCGACGCGCTCGGCCGCGAGCGCCGCGAACGGCACGTCGCGCCGGTTGTCCGGATCGACGAGCGAATGGTCCCACCGTTCGGTGCCCTGATAAAGATCTGGCACGCCGGGCGACGTGAGGCGCAGCGTCGTCTGCGTGAGGCTGTTGACGACGCCCGCCGGCGCGATACGCATGACGAACGCATGCAGCCGATGCGCGAAATCGCCGGCGCCGTGCGGCGTCAGGATCGCGCGCACGAACGCCTCGCTGTCGTGCTCGTAGTCCGGTTCGGGCGCGAGCCAGTCGGTCTGCTGCTTCGCTTCGCGCAGCGCCTTCGTCTGCCATTGCACGACGCGATCGGCGAGCGCCGCGAGGCCGGCCGCGTCGTCGGGGGCGAGCGCGGGCGGCCAGCAGCCGACGAGCGTTTGATACAGCATCGCCTCGGCAGCGGGCCCCGGCGACCAGTCGAGGTCGCGATGCGCGCGGCCGCGATGCGGCTGGTTCAGCGCGGACCAGTCGAGCGAGACCGCGCGCCATGCGTCGGGGATCTCGCTCAGCACGGCGAGCCGCACGCGCGCGTCTTCGCCGCGCTTGTGGTCGTGCGTCGCGGTCGCGACGAGCGCGTGCGGCGAACGGTGCGCGCGCCGCCGGTTGCGCGCATGGAACGCGCCGCGCGACAGACTGAAATCGCCGGCATCGGCGCCGACTTCGTTGCGCGACAGCAGCCGTCCATAGCGGTAGTTCGCCGTATCCTCGACGCCCTTCGCGGCGAGCGGCGCCGTGAGCTGCGCGAACGCGACGCG
>NZ_KV786935.1:65125-74317 GCF_001806955.1 Burkholderia sp. HMSC10F09 | reverse complement strand
CAGCACCGCGCGGCGGCGCGGATCGAACGTGCGGGCGCTCATCGTGCGTCCCCGCGCGCGGCGGGCGCGAGCGACGCGACGAGCGCGCGCCAGTCGTCGCGCTCCGGCTGCCCCGGCTTGCGTTCGCCGAACAGCAGCGCGACGTGCTCGCCGTTGCGGTCGAACAGTTCGACCGAGGTGACGATGCCGTCGCTCGTCGGCTTCTTTACGACCCACGCGGTCGCGATCATGTCCTCGCGCACGTGCAGGTTGAAGCCCGGATCGAGCACGTTGATCCATGCGCCGACTTCGCGCACGTTCGCGATGGGCCCCGTATGGATCTGGATCATCCCCGCGTTGCCGACGAACACCATGATCGGCTGGCCGCTCTGCGCCGCGCGTTCGAGCACGTGACGCAACGCGCGTGCGGCATCGAGCGGATACGCATGCTGCGGATCGGCAAGACGCAACGCCTGCAGGCGGCTCACGCCGAAACGCTGCGTGATGCCGAAGAACTGGTGCGTGTCCGTCATGGCATCCCACGCGGCGCGAAAGCCGGCGACGTCGATCGCGCTGTCCGCACGCTCGGGTTTTTTCGGCGCGGCCGGCGCGACGTCGAGGCCCGGTTGCTGCGAGGCCGCGCGCCAGCGCGCGACGAACGCATCGTATTCGGCGTGATCGCTGTGCGCGCGCAGATAGACCTTGTGGATCGCATGGCCCTGCGCGTCGAAGAACTGCAGACTCTTCAGCGGGCCGTGCGGCGTGTCGTCGCGCACCGCGAACGCGGACGCCCACTGCCGATAGAAGATGCGCAGATCGATGTCGCCGAGTGCGAGACCGACGGGGCCGTCGTGGCTCATCTGCGCGTACGCGCCGTCCTTCTCGTGCACGGCCGCGTCGTTGCGCGTGAGCGCCATCACGCGGCCGAGACGCGGCATTTCCTCGAACAGCTCGGGAAAGCGCGCATCGAGCCGCACCACGTGCTCGCCGACGAATGCGGCGAGCGCTTCGCCTTCGCTGACGCCGAGCGCCTGCGCGACGTCGCGGTTGCGCAGCCGGCGCTCGCGCTTGAGCTTCACGAATGCGTCGCGCAGCGAGGTGGACGTGCGCACGGAGGGCGCGGAAACGGGGGATTGCGTCATGTCGGACTCCTTGACGGACGGTGGGACGCGCGTGCAGCCGGCGCGCATCAGAAATCGACCTTCATGCTGACTGCGACGGTACGGCCGGGCGACGTATAGGCGTCGAGCACCGGCGAATCGGCGGCGATGCCGCGCACGTCGGACCAGTTCCAGTACTTGCGGTCGAACAGGTTCCGGATGCCGACCGTCGCGCTCACGTGCTTGTTGAAGCGATAGCCGCCGCGCAGGTCGACGACGAACGACGAAGGCGGCGCGAAGCACGCGCGCTTCGAACAGTCGGACCGGTCGATGTCCTTGTCGCGCTTCGCGGCCTGGAACAGCAGATCGGTCTGCACGAACCAGCGTTCGGTCGGTTCGTAGCGCACGCCGAACACGGCGGAAAACGGATTCACGGTGTTGAGCGGCTGGCTGGCGGCGCCATTGTTTTGTGTCGAGCCGCGCGTCAGCGCGAGCTCGGTGCGCAGCGTGATGCCGTTCGGCATCGCCCAGTCTGCGCGGCCTTCGATGCCGTGAACGCGCGCATCGGCGAAGTTCACGTACTGGAACACGAACGGATCGGTCGGCCGGCCGCTGCCGGCGATCGTCGTGCGCGCGATGAAGTTGCGGTAGCGGCCGGTGAACGCGGCCGCGCTGTAGCGAATCGTGCCGTAGCCGGTGCCGGCCCGGCCGCGCAGCCCGGCTTCGAACGTGTCGCTGGTCTCGGGCTTCAGGTTCGGATTGCCGATCGAGGTATAGCCGTACACGGGGTTCGAGAAGCTGCTGTTGACCTGATCGGGCGTCGGCGCGCGGAATCCGTGTGCGTACTGCAGATAGGGAATCAGCGCGGGCGCGATCTCGTACAGCACCGCGACGCGCGGCGACAGCTCGTTCGCGTGCGTCGACACCGCGCGGCCGGTGAACAGCGGATCGTTGCCGGCCGGCTTCAAGCGATACGTATCGAAGCGCAGCCCCGGCGTGACGAGCAGGCGGCCGTAGCCGATCTGATCCTGCACGAACGCGCCAAACAGCGTGTAGTCGGTGTCGGGGAAGGCCTTGTTCGGAAACGTCTCGCCGACGCCGGGCACCGTGCCGTCGCGCAGGTTCGTGATCCGCGACAGGCTGCCGTCGACGCCGCCCAGCAGCTTGTGCGCAAGCGGGCCGGTCGAGAACCCGCTTTCGGCGAACGCGGAGCCGCCGAACGTGCGTTCGCGATAGCGGTTGTCGCGCGAGCGCGACGGCAGCGTGCCGCGCGTTTCGAACGCGTACTGGTCCTGCGTCGCTTCCTGGTAGTAGAACTGCACGTGCGCGTTCTGCAGCCAGCGCGAGGCGTCGTCGCGAAAGGCGTAATCGGCGCTGAAGCGGTTGCGTTCGAGCCGGTCGCTCGTCGTGAGGCCGAGCGTCGCGGGCGCGACGATCGCGGACAGCACGTCGGTCCCGACGCGCCGCTGCACGGTTTCGGCGGTCAGCCTGATCGTGTCGCGCGCGGTGGGCGTCAGCACGAGCTTGCCGAGCAGCGATTCGCTGTACACGTGCTGCGGGTTCGACGTCGTGCGCAGCGTGCCTGCCGCGTTATTGCTGCCGCGCGTGTCGATTTCGTGGCCGCGGCGGCCGTCGGCGATGATCATCCCCTGGATGCGATCGTTGCCGCCGGCGGCCGACACGGTCGCGCCGATGCTGCGGTCGGTCGAGTCGTAGCTTGGCCGGAACGAGAAGTAGATGGGCTTGCGGTAGATCGACAGCAGATCCTGCGGATCCTTCGTGATGAAGTTGACGGCGCCGGTCAGTCCGTCGCTGCCGTACAGCGCCGACGCCGGCCCGCGCACGATCTCGATGCGCTTGAGCGTATCGAGATCGGTGTAGTCGCCGCGGCCCGCCTCGAGCGGGCCGAACGAGAATGCGTTCGGCAGGCGGATGCCGTCTTCCATCAGCATCACGCGATTGCCTTCGAGGCCGCGAATGTTGATGCTCGAATCGCCGTCGCGGCCGCCGCCGAGTGCCGCGCTGCCGGGACGATACGCGGTGCGCCGCACCGTGATGCCGGGTTCGTAGCGCAAGGCGTCCTTGATGTTGGTGGCCTGCTGTTCGTCGAGGTCGTCCGCGTCGATCACCGAGACGGAAGCGGCGGTGCGGCTCGCGGCCGTCGCGGTGCGCGTCGCCGTGACGGTGACCGGGTCCAGCAGCGCGCTGCCGGCGCGTGCGGCTGCCGCATCGGCCATGACGGACGAGGCGGCGGCGTGGGACGGCGAAGAATCGGCGTGAGCCGTGGCGGCGGACAATCCGACCGCGCCGATGAGCGCGGCAAAGATCGGCTGGCGCGCCAGCGTAGAGCGATGCACAGGTGGTCTCCCATGGTTGAAACAAGCCCGAAGGCTGGCTGGGCGACGCGTTCACCTGGCTGGCCCATGCGCGCGATGCGGCGCACGGCAAATTGAAAGGAAGCTGACGAATGCCTGAAGTGTAAATGAGAATTATTATCGATACAAGGAAGCGAACGGGATGCGCGCGGGCGCGCAGCCGCCAGCGGCGCGCCACGGTGGCGCGCGATCAATTCGGGAGACGGGCGCCGTGACGCGGCGCTAGGCGAGCGATTCGAGGCGAATCAGCAGATTGCGCGCATGCGCGACGAACGCATCGTGAACGTCGCGCTCGGCGCGGCTTTCGAGCCCCGCCTGTTCGGCGAACGCGATCTGTTCGGTAAAGAGCTCGACGAGCGCGCCGCGGGCATCGACGGGAAGCGTGCGAACCATCGAGACGAGCAGCAACTCCTGCGCGCGGAGCATGCCGGACAACGATTGAGCGTTCATGCCGACCTCCTCGGACGATGCGGCGGCGGGCCGCACTTACCATACTAGGCGGTCGACACGCGGCGCGCCGCGATCGCGAACGGGGAAGGCGCTTCGTGCGCGGCGAATCAGCCGGCGGCGGCGGTGGTCGTGCGTGCGGCGCGTACCGCCTGCGCGACGCGCTCGACAAACTCGGCGTCGACGCTCGACAGCGCTTCGCGCTTGCCGTCGGGCATCTGGACCATCAGCCGATACGTGACGTCCTGCGTCGTCCAGGCGAGATAGCCGACGACGACGAGCATCACGCCGACCACGAGTGCCGCGCTCGATGACGCGACGCCGCCCGCGATCGCGGTGACGACGCCGATCAGCGAGATCAGCGATGGCACGAGCCGGTTTTTCGGGACCTTGACGACGTCGACGTCGCCGATGTCACGCAGCGCGAAGACCTGGCCGCCGGACGACAGCCCGTTGCGCGTGATGGTCACGCCGCGTTCGTTGAAAGGGTTTTCCATCGTGTGTTGCGTGGACGAAAACGCGCAGCGTAGCAGACTTCGTCGCCGGACCCAAAGGGACGGAGTGCCGCACGCGCCGGGCACAGCGGCCGTCGCATGGCACGCGCGGCGCCGCTGCGGGCGCCGGAGGAACGCGGGAAGCGGCGATTAGAACTGCAGGCGGCCGTCGCCGTACAGCCGGCCGGGCACGTGCGACGCGACGACTTCGGCAATTTCCGCGTCGGTCGATTCGGCCGGCACGATCTGCCGTCGCGCGGGTGCATCGAGATGCATCGTCCATTCGACGAGCCGATACGGGCGCCCCCACGGGCGCTGCATTTCGACGGACACGCGACAGCTCTGGACGGGTAACGAGTGCTCGCGGGTCAGAATCGTGTGCAGATGGCTGAAAACGGTATCTTCGATCATCACGGGCCTCCGATCCTGTCTTGTTATGGGTATCCGGTGGCGGCGCCGCCGGGTTCGCAAAAAAAATGCCGCCGATGCTCAGGCGGCCAACAGGGGGGGTGAGTGCATCGTCTCAGCCCAGAATTAAGCGAAACTTAAAAGCCCATAAAAAAGCGCCCCGCGTGGAGCGGGGCGCTTCTGCCGTCGTGATCCGCAGGTTGAGCGGATGCTTTAGAACTTGTGACGGATACCGACGCGTGCGGCGATCTGGTTCGACGAACCGTTGCCCGACGTGTTGAAGTAGCTCGTGCTCGAACCGATCTGCGCCTGTACGTTGTTGCCCGACGCCTTCTGGTAGATCACGAGACCGTACACGTCCGTACGCTTGCTGAGTGCGTAGTCGAGCGCGAGGTTGCCCTGGTTCCAGTGCGCCGATGCGCCGTTTTGCGTTGCGTTCGTGTACGTGTAGCCGGCTGCTGCCGACAGGGCCGGCGTGATCGCGTACTTCAGGCCGCCTTCATATGCGTTGTAGAACGTGCCGCCTGCACCCGAAACGGTCGAGAACTGCGTACGCGTCCACAGCAGCCATGCCGTTGCCGGGCCCCATACGTAGCGGCCGCCGACGCCGTACGTGCGCAGGTCGCGGACGTTACCCGTGCTGATGTTCGCGAGCGCCGTGTTGAAGTTCGAGCCGCCCGACGGCGTCGTCGACTGGCTCGGATAGCGGATGTCCGTGTAGGCCGCACCGAGCGAGAACGGACCGTTCGCGTAGTTCAGGCCAAAGCTGTATGCGCGCGACGAACCGCCGCTGTTCGTGGTGCCCGTGCCCGGTGCGCCTGCGAAGTCGGTCGAGTTCGAGAAGCCGTACAAGGCGCCGAACGTGAAGCCGGCGTAGTTCGCGCTCTGGAACTTCACCGCGTTGTTGATGCGGCTCGACGTGAGCTGGTCGACGTCGTTGACGTGGTAAGCATAGTTGCCTGCGACCGTGTTGCCGCCCGTCGAGTAGTTCGAACCGAGCACGTCGGTCGAGAACGAGTACTGACGACCGAACGTCAGCGTGCCGTACTGCGACTGGCTCAGGCCGACATAGGCTTGACGGCCGAACAGCGCGCCACCTTGGCCGAGTGCGCCCGTGCCGCTGTTGAAGCCGTTTTCGAGCACGAAGATCGCCTTCAGGCCGCCGCCGAGGTCTTCGGTGCCGCGCAGGCCCCAACGGCTGCCTTGCGCAACGCCGTCGTCGTACTTGAACAGCTTGCTGCTACCGCCGGTAGCGTTCTTGCTGTGGTTCACGTAGCTGATACCGGCGTCGATCACGCCGTACAGCGTGACGCTGCTTTGCGCGTGCGCCACACCGGCGGTGGCTGCCAGGATGGCGGTGGTCAACAGTTTCTTGTTCAAAGGATTCTCCGAGCGAATAAATGCGTGTCCAGTTGCGGTTCCGGCGCTCTCTGCGGGCGCTTTCACGGACCGACGGCGACTTTATCGACGTGCCACGTAATGAATGTGACAGCCTCTGTCATATGAAGAATGTGTGGTGCCGATGCGACATCCGGCCCCTGTTCCGGCCCGAAACAGGAGCTGAATTCTGCCCGGCGTCGCGGCCGCCCGTTATATCGAATTCGCCTGAACTTTGATCGCGCTGCGGAAAATGCACATGAAATAAGCTTGGTTGGTCGCGTTCCGGCCCCGTGCGACGATGCGCGTTCCAACAACGACACGGCAAGAGGAACCATGCGACGTTCGATCCTGACCGGCTTCGCCGCCCTCGGCGCGGCGCTGGCTTTCGCGGCGCCCGGCGCGCACGCCGATCCGCAGACGCTGAAGATCGGCACGATGAGCGGCCCCGATGCGCAGATCTGGAGCGAGGTGACCAAGGTCGCCGCACGCGAAGGGCTCGCGATCAAGATCATCGAGTTCAACGATTACGTGCAGCCGAACGCCGCGCTCGACGCCGGCGATCTCGATGCGAACGGCTTCCAGCATCAGCCGTTTCTCGACAGCCAGATCAAGCAGCGCGGCTACAAGATCGTCAACGTCGGGCTGACCTATACGGCGCCGATGGGTTTCTATTCGAAGAAATACAGGTCGCTGAAGGATTTGCCGGCGGGCGCGAAGGTCGGGATCCAGAACGATCCGTCGAACGGCAACCGCGCGCTGCTGTTGCTGCAGAAATACGGCGTCATCAAGCTGAAACCGGGCGTCGGCACGAACGGCGTCAACGCGACGCCGCTCGACGTGGCCGAGAATCCGAAGAAGATCCGCATCGTCGAACTCGACGCCGCGCAACTGCCGCGCGCGCTGCCCGATCTCGACGCGGCCTCGATCAATACCGACTACGCGGTGAAGGCGGGGCTCACGCCCGTGAAGGACGCGATTGCGATCGAGGACCTGCGCGGGCCGTATGCGAACCTGATCGCGGTGCGCGAGCAGGACCGGAACAAGCCGTGGGTGAAGAAGCTCGTCGCCGCGTACGAATCGGGCGACGTGCGCAAGTTCATCGAGCAGAAATTCGGCGGCGCGATCGTGCCGGCGTTCTGAGCGGCGCGTGCGGTGCGCGCACGGCGCGCTGCCGCCCGGCTCTCGCATCCGCCTCAAATACATCGCCCGCGCAAGCGGGCGATTTCGCTGTGATACAGGCCGCGGCGCGGCGCGCGTGCGGCGGCGCTTATGCGGACAGCAGCGACCCCGTGCGGATCGGCGTTGCGCCGGCGATGCGCGCGACTTCCATCCCGGCCGTCGCGAAGCGCACGACCTGACGCGCATAGAGCACGCCCGACACGCTGCTCTTCAGCGTGACGACGCGATCGGTGAGCGGATCGACGATATCCGCGACTTCCTGGCCGGCCTCGATCCATACGCCGACCGGCGTGCGGAACACCAGCACACCCGACACCGGCGCAACGAGCGGATCGGTGCCAGCGAGCGGCGTGGCCGGATGCGCGAGCGGCGGCAGCGGCGCCGGCGTGCCCTCGACGATCCCGCGTTCGGTCAGGTATTCGACGATCGCTTGCGCGTCCTTTTCCGCGAGCTCGTACGACACGTCGCGCTCGCTGCGCAGTTCGACCGTGACCGAGATCGCACCGTTCGGAATCGGGAAGCGCTCGCCGAAACGGCTGCGCAGATCGGACCAGCAGAAGCTGTGAATCTCGTCGAACGGATTGCCGACCGAGTTCAGCGCGAGCAGCGACGCCTGCGCGTCGAGATAGCGCGCGAGCGGCTCGACGTCTTCCCAGAGATCGGGGTTCGTATACAGGTGCATTACCGCGTCGTTGTCGCAGTGCAGGTCGAGCACGATGTCGGCGTCGTACGACAGCTTCTGCAGCGCGAGACGCTGCGATTCGAGCTCGGTGCGCGGCTTCTGTTCGTCGAGCGCTTCGCGCATCGCCGCGCGCACCGCTTCGACGTTGCGCTGCGCGTCGTGCGTGAGGCGGCCTTCGATGCGCGGCAGCACGAGCGCGGCGAGATCGTGGAAATTGCGGTTGAAGTTCTGCATCGAGCCGAGCTCGAAGCGGCCCAGATGATCGCCGAACACATGCTGCGACAGGCCGATCGGGTTCGGCACGGGCACGATGACGATCTCGCCGCGCAGCTTGCCGGCCGCTTCGAGCGCCGCGATCTTGCGGCGCAGCAGCACGGCGACCAGCATGCCGGGCAGTTCGTCCGCGTGCAGCGACGACTGGATGTAGACCTTCTTGCCGCCGCGCGGGCCGTAATGGAAGCTCGTGATCTGACGTTCGGTGCCGACGGCGGGGGAAATCAGCGGATGGGTCTGCGTTTGCATGGTGACGGGAGCGCGGCGCAGCCGCGAATGGTCCGGTGTGCGTGGAAGGTCGATTGTACGTTGCCTTCGTCGAAGCCATCAAACCGGTTCCGGAACAGCCGTTTTCCCTTTGCAAATCAGCGGGTTGACGCGAAAAAAAATAGCGGGACGCGCGGCGCCGTGCGCAGCCGCGCGCGCAAAAAAAACGGGCCCCTTGCGGAGCCCGTCTGCGCGGATGCGGCGCGCGCGCTTACTTGCCGTACACGTCGAAGTCGAAGTACTTCTTCGCGATCTTGTCGTACGTGCCGTCCTTGCGCATCGCCGCGATGGCCGCGTCGATCTTCGCCTTCAGGTCGGTGTCTTCCTTGCGCAGGCCGATGCCCGCGCCTTCGCCGAGCGTCTTCGGATCGTCGAGATCCTTGCCCGCGAAGTCGAAGCTCGCGCCGCGCGGCGTCTTCAGGAAGCCGATCTCGGCCTGCACCGCGTCCTGCAGCGCGCCGTCGAGGCGGCCCGCGATCAGGTCGGCGTACACCTGGTCCTGGTTCTGGTACGGGACGACCTTCACGCCCTTCGGCGCCCAGTACGTCTTCGCGTAGGTTTCCTGGATCGTGCCCTGCTCGACGCCGATCGACTTGCCCTTCAGCGAT
>NZ_KV786935.1:49877-65105 GCF_001806955.1 Burkholderia sp. HMSC10F09 | reverse complement strand
ACTTGCCCTTCAGCGATTCGGCCGTCGGCATCAGGCCCGAGCCCTTCTTCGCGACGAGGCGCGTCGGCGTGTTGAACAGCTTCGACGAGAACGCGATCTGTTCCTGGCGCGCCGGCGTCATCGACATCGACGACAGCACGCCGTCGAACTTGCGGGCCTTCAGCGCCGGGATCATCCCGTCGAAGTCGTTCTCGATCCACACGCACTTCGCGTTCAGGCGGCGGCAGATTTCGTTGCCGAGATCCACGTCGAAGCCGACCACCTTGCCGCTCGCGTCTTTCGACTCGAAAGGCGGGTAGCTCGCGTCGACGCCGAACCGCACGGTCGTCCAGTCTTTCGCGTATGCGCTGCCGGCCGATACGGCGAGCAGGGCAACGGTCACAGCCGCAAGAATCTTTTTCACTCGGTGACTCCTCGTTTTGTTCGATGGGTGCGCGGTTGTGCCGCGCCGTAAGCCTTCGGCCCGGCGCGGCTTCGCGTCGGACTGTCCGTTTCGCCTGCCCGATGCGGGCGCGCGACGTGCGCAAGATTATCAAGACAAAATACCGGCGCGGCGCCTAGGACATGCCCCGATACCGGATCGGGCGGCCGCGCGGCGACTTGTCGCGCGTGCCTGCCTTCCGGAACGCTTCAGCCGAGCGTTTCGTTGACCGCGCGCCGCAGACACGCGATGAACTGCGACACGGCGGGCGTCGGCAGCAGGTCGCGCCGCGCGATGATCGACAGGTCGAAGCGCGGCATCGCGTCGTCGAGCTCGGCCGTGCGGATGCCGAGCGGCGCGACCATCGCCGCGAGCGGGCGCGTGAAGCAGCCGATCACGTCCGAGCGCGCGACGAGCCCCAGCGTGACCGCGAACGACATCGGCGAGCGCAGCAGGCGCTTCGGCAGCGGCAGCCCGCGCGCGTCGAACATCGCCGTCATCACGCTGTGCGGAAACTGCTCGGCGCCGACGGTGACGATCCACTCGGCGTCGAGCAATTCCTCTAAACGGCGCGCGTGCGCGAGCGGATGGCCGTCGCGCATCGCGACGACGAACTCGGTCGACAGTAGCGGCGACTGCGTGAAATCGCGGTCGAGCGCCGGCACGTGGTGCATCGCGGCGATGTCGAGCGTGCCGTTGCGCAGCTGCGCGAGCGCGTCCGGCACCGTCACTTCCTCGAGATGCAGGCTCACGTTCGGCATCGCACGGCGAAACGCGGTGACCGCATGCGGCAGCGCAGTCAGCGCGATCGACGGCATCGTGCCGACCGCGACGCGCCCGGACATTTCGCCCTTCACCTGTTCGACCGCCTCGAGCGTGCGGCGCATGTCGCCGAGCAGCTGCTCCGCGCGCGGCAGCAGCGCGTGGCCGCAGGCGGTCAGCTCGACACCGCGCACGCTGCGCACGAGCAGCTCGGCGTTGAGCGCGGTTTCGAGCTCGCGGATCGTATGCGTGATGGCCGGCTGCGTGACGCCGAGTTCGCGCGCGGCGGCGCGCAGGCTCTTGTGATGCGCGGCGCAGACGAAGGCCTGCAGTTGCGCGACGTTCAGGTGATTTCGGATGCGCGTCATCGGTCGGGTTCGGGAGCGGGCGCGCCCGGTGGCGGCCGGTGCATGGGACCGGCTCGCCGCGGGCGGCGGTGCGAAGATCGATAGGGTAGCGCGCCGCGCGCGTCGCGTGCGGCCGTCGGCGCAGCAAAAAAGGCCCGGAAACCTGCGTTTCCGGGCCCGGAGTCCCTCGACGATGAGGGTGGAGGAGACGTCGTTATCGGGATGCCCGCCCGCTGCTGCGGCACGCGCGGGTCGTGGTCAGATCGCCCAGCCGCCGAGATAGAACGTGACGAGCACGGCCGCGATGATCACGGTGCCCGCATTCAGCTTGCGGAATTCGCCGCTCGCGACGCGGCCGATCACGAGCGTCGAGAAGCCGAGCATGATGCCCGTCACGATATTCGCGGTCAGCACGATGAACACCGCGCAGACGAGCCCCGACATCGCGTCGACCATGTCGTCCATATGCAGCTTCGCGACGCTGCCGAGCATCAGCAGCCCGACGTACATCAATGCGGGCGCGGTTGCGTACGACGGCACGAGCGCGGCGAGCGGCGAGAAGAACATCACGACGAGGAACAGCAGGCCGACCACCGCGGCCGCGAGACCGGTCTTCGCGCCGGCGGCCACGCCGACGCTCGATTCGATATAGGCCGCCGCCGGTGCGCCGCCGAGGAAGCCGGAGAAGATCGAGCTGACCGAATCGGCGGTCAGTGCGCGGCCGCCGTTGACGATGCGGCCGTTTTCGTCGAGCTGGCCGGCCTGGCCGGCAACCGCGCGGATCGTGCCGGTCGCGTCGAACACGGCCGTCATCACGAGTGCGAGCACGCTCGGCAGCACGGCCATCGACAGCGCGCCGCGAAGGTCCATCGCGCCGATCAGCGACGCATGGCCCGGCGTGCTCAGCGACGGCAGCGCGAAGACGCCGCGGTACTTCACCGCCGGATCGAACGCGAGGCCGAACAGCGAGATCGCGATCACGACGAGCAGGATGCCGCCCGGCACGCGGCGCTTCTCGAGGCCGAAGATCGCCGCCAGGCCGATCACCGACATGATGACCGGGAACGCGGTGATCTGACCGAGCGACACCGGCAGGCCGGCGCCCGGGTTCTTGATCACGAGGCCGACGTCGTTCGACGCGATCAGCAGCAGGAACAGGCCGATGCCGATGCCGGTGCCGTGCGCGACGCCCGCGGGCAGATTGCGCAGGATCCACGAGCGCACGCCGGTGATCGAGATGCCGGTGAACACGAGACCCATCAGAAACACCGCGCCGAGCGCGACGGTCGGATGCAGCCCCTTGCCGAGCACGAGGCCGAACGCGGTAAATGCCGTCAGCGAGATCGCGCAGCCGATCGCGATCGGCAGCTTCGCCCACAGGCCCATCAGCAGCGAGCCGAACGCGGTCGTCAGGCAGACCGCGACGAACACGGCGCTCGTGTCGAAGCCGGCCTTGCCGAACATGCCGGGCACGACGAATACCGAATAAACCATCGCGAGGAACGTCGTCACGCCCGCGACGATCTCGCGGCGCTGCGTGCTGCCGCGCGTCGATATGCCGAAATACCGGTCGATGACGCCCGGCGTGCCGAAGTCGTTTTCTTCCGTGCCGACGCCGACCGTCGGCTGCACCGGGGTATCACTCATGAGCTTGCTCCTTTATCAGCGTGCTGAAACGGCGCGTTGCGCGCCGTCGTCAGGGTGTCTCGTATCTGGTTGGAATGTCGGCATCGTCGTGGGGACGATTCGCATCGCGGCGGTCGCCCGGGTCGCGTCGGACCACGCATGCGGGGCGGCCGCGTCACCTGCGCTTTGCCGTAGCGAAGAGTAGGCGAACGCCTGTCCGCGTCCCATTGGGCGACGAGCATGCAGCGCATGTCGCAGCGCTTATATCGGCGTGCGGCGGGGCATCGTCGCGAGAAAACGCGTGTATACGCCTAGATCGGATTCGTTAAGGCGACTATTTGGGCGCGCGGATGGCGGGGTCGGTTGCGGGGGCGGCGGAAGGGAGGAGGGGAGATTGAGCGGCTTTCGGTTGGGGGCCGGTGCGTCGGTGGGTAGGCGCGTTGGCGCGTCGGCGCGTCGGCCGGCGACGTTTCGCGCATCGGCGCGCGCGATGCGTGCATGGTCGCGCACGCATCGCACAGCGGTTCGCGTCGGGCGGCGCCGGCCGGCGTCGGCGCGCGATCGACGATCCGGCGCTCGGCCGTCAGCGCGTCCCAAGGTTCGGCGGGAATCGGCGCGAGCGCCGCATACATGGCGTTCATGCAGCGCGCATGGCGTTTGTGTCGGCGTCCTCGCGTTCCCTACGCGGCCGCTTGCGCGAGCGTCGGATAGTCGGTCAGCCCTTGCGCGCCGCCGCCGAACAGCGTGTTGCGGTCGTGCAGCGCGAGCGGCGCGCCGGTGCGCAGGCGCTCGGGCAGGTCCGGATTCGCGACGAACGGCCGGCCGAACGCGATCAGGTCCGCCCAGCCGGCCGCGATCGCTTCACGCGCGCGCTCGGCCGTGTATTTGCCGGCGTAGATCAATACGCCCGGGAACGCGGCGCGCAGCTGCTGCTTGAACTCGACCGGCATCAGCGGCGCGTCGTCCCAGTCGGCTTCCGCGATGTGCAGATAGCCGATCCCGAGTTCGCCGAGCAGCTTCGCGGCCGCGAGATAGGTCGTTTCCGGATCGTCGTCGACGCAGCCGTTCAGCGTCGTCAGCGGTGCGAGACGCACGCCGACGCGCGATGCGTCGCCGGTGCCGTCGATCAGCGCCTGCGTGACTTCGCGCAGGAAGCGCAGCCGGTTCTCGAGCGAGCCGCCGTACGCGTCGGTGCGCGTGTTCGCGTTCGAATCGATGAACTGGTTCACCAGATAGCCGTTCGCGCCGTGCAGCTCGACGCCGTCGAAGCCGGCCTCGATCGCGTTGCGCGCGGCGGCACGATACTGCTCGACGATGTCGCGGATCTCGTCGACGGTCAGCGCGCGCGGCTCGGACGCCTGCACGAAGCCGGGCGTGCTGCCGTCTTCGCCGGCGATGAAGACGTTCACGCCCTTCGCCTGCAGCGGCGACGACGACACGGGCTGCCGGCCGCCGAGCAGGCTCGTGTGGCTCAGCCGCCCGACGTGCCACAGCTGCGCGAAGATGCGGCCCTGCGCGGCATGCACGGCGTCCGTCACCTTGCGCCAGCCGGCGACCTGCGCGGGCGTGTGAATGCCGGGCGTCCATGCGTAGCCCTTGCCGAGCGGCGCGATGTAGGTGCCTTCGCTGACGATCAGCCCGGCGCTCGCGCGCTGCGCGTAGTACGCGGCCATCAGTTCGTTCGCGACGTCGCCGGGCTGGCTCGCGCGCGAGCGCGTCATCGGCGGCATCACGATGCGGTTCGGCAGCGTCAGCGCGCCGAGGCGAAGCGGTTGGAAAAGCGGGTCCTGGGTCATGAGGGTGTCCTGTCGGTTGCCGCGGCGCACGGCCGCGGACGGTTCGATTCGATAACGGGCGGGACGCTCAGTCCCACTTCGGCGCGAGGCCGGCCGGGTCCACTTCGCGGCCGTTGCGCTCGAGCGCGGCGATCTGCGCCATATCGTCGTCGGTCAGACGCAGCGTCTGCGCGAGCAGGTTGCTCGCGAGGTTTTCGCGCTTCGTCGACGACGGAATCACCGAGTAGCCGAGCTGAATCGCCCATGCGAGCGCGACCTGTGCGGGCGTTGCATCGTGGCGCTTGGCGATCGCGCCGATCACCGGGTCGCCGAGCACCTTGCCGTACGCGAGCGTCATGTACGACGTCACGTGGATGCCTTCGGCGTTCAGGAATTCGACGAGCTTGCGGTTCTGCAGATACGGACTCAGTTCGATCTGGTTCGTCGTGATCGCGTCCTTGCCGACCGCCGCGATCGCTTCCTTCGTCAGCGCGATGTTGAAGTTCGAGATGCCGATCCTGCGCGTGAGGCCCTTCGCCTGCGCGTCGGCGAGCGCCGTCATGAACGTCGCGAGCGGTACGCCGTTGTCGGGCGCCGGCCAGTGGATCAGCGTCAGGTCGACGTAGTCGGTGCGCAGTTTGCGCAGGCTTTCCTCGAGGCTCGGCGCGAGCTTGTCCGGCGCATAGTTGTCGACCCAGATCTTCGTCGTCAGGAACAACTCGTCGCGGCGCACGCCGGATGCGGCGATCGCTTCGCCGACTTCGGCTTCGTTGCCGTAGATCTGCGCGGTGTCGATCGCGCGGTAGCCGAGTTCGAGGGCGTTGCGGACCGAGTCGATGACGACCTGGCCCTTCAGGCGGTACGTGCCGAGGCCGAATGCGGGAATGGGGTTCATCATGGGCTCCTGGATGGATGGAACGGTGTCGCTACGGGAATCATTGTGGTCCGTCGGACTCGTGAGATAAACGCCGTTAGCGGACAAAAATATTTGATTCGGAATCAAGGATCGGGCGCGGCTTCGCGGGCGAAGGCAGGCCGACGCCGAGATCGGCACCGATCGTCGCGATCAGCCCGGCGATCACGAATTCGGTCGTACCGGTGGCAAAGGCGCTGATGGTCAGCGCGAGCAATGCGAGTGGCATGATGGGATCCGGTTTCCAGTGAGGACGGATCGCAGTGTGGCGGCTTTACTTTTGCGGAAAAACTCGTCTATAAACCAAATTGTTTTGATTTCAGATCAACAATGAAGATCACGCTCGACGAACTCCAGGCCTTTGCGGCCGTGGTCGACACCGGTTCGATCACGGCCGCCGCGCAGCAGCTCGATCTGACGGTGTCGGCCGCGAGCCGCACGCTCGCGCGGCTCGAGGAGAAGCTGAAGACGACGCTGCTGCGCCGGACGACGCGCCGGCTCGAACTGACCGAAGAAGGGCGCGCGTTCCTGCAGGATGCGCGCGCGATCATCGAATCGGTCGAAAACGCGGAGGAGCAGATGCTCGCGCGGCGCGAGATGCCGTCGGGGCGGCTGCGCGTCGACGCGGCGACGCCGTTCATGCTGCACGTGATCGTGCCGCTCGTGCGCGGCTACCGCGAACGCTTTCCGAAGGTCGAACTGGAGCTGAACAGCAACGAGGGGATCATCGATCTGCTCGAACGGCGTACCGACGTCGCGTTCCGGATCGGCAGGCTGAAGGATTCGACGCTGCACAGCCGGCGCATCGGCAGCAGCCGGCTGCGCATGCTCGCGAGCCCGGCGTACGTCGACGCGCACGGGCTGCCGCGCAAGGTCGAGGATCTCGGCCGGCACACGCTGCTCGGCTTCACGCAGCCGGAGTCGCTGAACGTCTGGCCGATCCTCGGCGCGGACGGCGAGCCGCAGCGCATCGAGCCCGCGATCTGGTCGTCGAGCGGCGAGACGCTGCGGCAGCTCGCGCTGGACGGCGCGGGCATCGTATGCCTGTCGGATTTCATGACCGCGCACGATCGCGACGCGGGCCGCCTCGTGCAGGTGCTCGCGCGGCAGACGCTCGACGTGCAGCAGCCGATCAACGCGGTGTACTACCGCAACACGGCGATTTCGTCGCGGATCGCGTCGTTCGTCGACTATCTGGTCGACGCGCTCGGCGGCGGCGCAGCGGCGGCCGGCAGCGCGCCGTCGCGGCGCAAGGCCGCATGGTTGAGTCCGTCGTAGCGGCCGCGCCGGTCGCGACGCGCGTCGCGCGCCGGCTCGGCCGCGCGCCGCGTCACGCTTCTTCCGACCACGACATGTTGTCGCGCGCGAGCAGCGCCGACGACGCGGCAGGCCCGAACGTGCCGGCCGTATAGAGCCGCGGCCGGTCGCCGAGCTGTTGCCAGCCGTCGAGAATCGGCTCGACCCAGGTCCACGCGGCTTCGAGCTCGTCGCGGCGCATGAAGTGCGTGAGGCGTCCGCGGATCACGTCGATCAGCAGCCGCTCGTACGCTTCCGCGCGACGCTCGGGGATCGCCTGCTGCAGATCGAGGTTCAGGCTCACCGGCACCATGTTCATGCCGCTGCCCGGCTCCTTCGCGAGCATTTGCAGCTGGATCGACTCCTCCGGCTGCAGCTGGATCACGAGGCGGTTGCCGTAGTGGCGCGGGCCGCTCGGGATGATCGAAAACGGCATGTCCGCGAACTCGATCACGATTTCCGACTGACGCCGCTGCAGCCGCTTGCCGGTGCGCAGGAAGAACGGCACGTTCGCCCAGCGCCAGTTGTTGATATAGGCGCGCAGCGCGACGAAGGTTTCCGCGCGGCTGTCCGGCGGCACGTTCTCTTCCTCGAGGTAGCCCTTGACCGGCTGGCCGTCGACGGCGCCGGCCGTGTACTGGCCGCGCACCGTGTCGCGCGCGACGTCCGACAGCGACATCGGCCGCAGCGAGCGCAGCACCTTCAGCTTCTCGTCGCGCACCGCGTCGGGGTCGAGCGACACGGGCGGCTCCATCGCGACGATGCAGAGCAGCTGCAGCAGGTGGTTCTGCACCATGTCGCGCAGCGCGCCCGTATGGTCGTAGAAGCCCGCGCGGCTGCCGACGCCGACCGTCTCCGCGACCGTGATCTGCACGCTGCGGATGCTCGGCGCCTGCCACAGCGGCCCGAAGATCGGATTGCCGAAGCGCAGCACCATCAGGTTCTGCACCGTTTCCTTGCCCAGATAGTGGTCGATCCGGTAGATCTGCGATTCCTCGAAATGCTTGCCGACCGAATCGTTGATCGCCTTCGCCGACGCGAGATCGTGACCGAGCGGCTTTTCGAGCACGACGCGCGAGTGCGCATCGACGAGATGCGCGGCCGACAGGTTGTCGCAGATCGTCGTGAACAGCTCCGGCGACGTCGACAGATAGAACACGCGGATCGCGCCGTCGCGCGACGCGGCCGCGAGCCGCGCGTAGTCGTCGGGCGCGTTCACGTCGATCAGCACGTACTGGAACAGGTCGAGGAAGCGGCGCCACGCGTCGGCGTCGAACGCTTTCTCGTCGATGAACGGGCGCGACTGCTCGTCCATGAACTTGCGGTAGCCGTCGATGCCCCAGTCGCGGCGGCCGACCGCGATGATGCGCGTGTCGGGCGGAAGGTTGCGGTGCAGGTGCGCCATGTACAGCGCGGGCAGCAGCTTGCGGGCGGCCAGGTCGCCGCCGCCGCCGAAGATGATCATGTCGACGGGCCGGTCGGCTGCGGTCTGAGTAGGCTGATTCGTCATGGGTGGTTCGCGATCTGAAACGGGGAACGTGAAACGGACGTCGAAACGGCCGGGCGCCGAAGCGTCCGGCGTCGGTGCGGCGAAGTGCTAATAGTGCACGCTTTTGACCGATCGCGTCTGTGTTCGCGTGTCTTCGCGTTCCGCGTGCGCCGGCGACCCTGCCGGCGGCGATCCGGCACCGGTTTGCGCGCCGCGTGCGCCGGGATGGTGCATCAGGCGGCGCGCGTCGTGCGGCCGTGTGTGCGCGCGCGAGCGCCGCGCCGGCCGCGTTTGTCGCCCCTAACGTGCGCTCAGCGCGCGAGCGCGTAGAACTCGGCGTTCGGCCGCATGTTGGTCACGTTGGCGATGCGGTTCGACATGCCGAAAAACGCCGAGATCGCCGCGATGTCCCACGCGTCCTCTTCGGTGAAGCCGTGCGACTTCAGCGTGTCGAAGTCGGCTTCGCCGACCTGCTGCGCAGCCTGCGACACCTTCATCGCGAAGTCGAGCATCGCCTTCTGCCGCGGCGTGATGTCGGCCTTCCGGTAGTTCGTCGCGATCTGGTCGGCGATCAGCGGGTCTTTCGCGCGCACGCGCAGAATCGCGCCGTGCGCGATCACGCAGTACTGACACTGGTTCGCGCTGCTCGTCGCGACGACGATCATTTCGCGTTCCGCCTTGGTCAGATTGCCGGGCTTGTCCATCAGCGCGTCGTGATACGCGAAGAACGCGCGGAACTCCTCCGGGCGATGCGCGAGCGTCAGGAACACGTTCGGGATGAAGCCCGACTTCTCCTGCACGGCGGCGATCCGCGCGCGAATGTCGTCGGGCAGATCGTCCAGCGCCGGCACGGGAAAGCGGCTGACGGGGGCGGGGGTGGCGGTGCTCATGGGTTCTCTCCTCGTCGGAATGGTGCAGGCCAGGTCGCGCGCGGCGCGGCCCAGCGTCGCCGCGGCCGCAAAGCGCGATGGGCGGCGCAGATGCAAGGCGCGATCAGGCGTTGACGTCGACGACGACGCGGCCGCGCACCTTGCCGCGGATCAGCTCGTCGGCGAGCGGGATCGCGTCGGCGAGGCCGACTTCGCGGCCGATGTCGCCGAGCTTCGCGACGTCGAGGTCGGTCGCGAGGCGGCGCCATGCGGTCAGACGCTCGTCGCGCGGACACATCACGCTGTCGATGCCGACCAGCGTGACGCCGCGCAGAATGAACGGCGCGACCGTCGCCGGGAAGTCGATACCGGCCGCGAGCCCGCATGCGGTCACGACGCCGCGGTAGCGCGTCGTCGCGCAGACGTTCGCGAGCACGTGGCTGCCGGCCACGTCGACCGCGCCGGCCCAGCGTTCCTTGCCGAGCGGCTTGCCGGGCGCGCCGAACTGCGCGCGATCGAGGATCTCGGCCGCGCCGAGCGCGCGCAGATAGTCGCCGTCTTCCGGGCGCCCGGTGACCGCGACGACGCGATAGCCGAGCCGCGCGAGAATCGCGGTCGCGACGCTGCCGACGCCGCCCGCCGCGCCCGTCACGACGATGTCGCCGTCGCCGGCGCGCACGCCGTGCCGTTCGAGCGCCATCACGCAGAGCATTGCGGTGTAGCCGGCCGTGCCGATCGCCATCGCCTGCTGCGGCGAGAACGCGTCGGGCAGCGGCACGAGCCAGTCGCCGTCGACGCGCGCCTTCTGCGCGAGGCCGCCCCAGTGCGTTTCGCCGACGCCCCAGCCGTTGAGCACGACGCGGTCGCCGAGGCGATAGTCGGGATGCGCGCTGTCTTCGACTTCGCCGACCAGATCGATGCCGGGCACCATCGGAAACCGGCGCACGACCGGGCTCTTGCCCGTGATCGCGAGCGCGTCCTTGTAGTTCAGCGTCGAATACGCGACGCGCACCGTCACGTTGCCGTCGGGCAATTGCGCGTCGTCGAGCGTTTGCACGCGCGTGCGCTGGCCGGTTTCGTCCTTGTCGATCAGGATGCCGTGGAACACGTGTTCTCCTTTCTGGCGCGGTCGCCCAGTCAATGAAAAGATTCAGCGACGCAGCGCGTCGAAGAAATGCTGCGCGAACAGCACGAGCGGCGCGTCGCGGCGTTCGAGCTTCGCGCGCAGCACCGCGCCTTCCCAGCCGATCCAGAAAAACGCGGCGAGCTCGGCCGGCGCGGCCGCGTGCGACAGTTCGCCGGCCTGTTGCGCGGCGCGCAGGCAGTCGGCGAGGCGGCGCTGCCAGTCTTCGAACGTCGCCTGCAGCCGCGCGCGGAAGGTTTCCGGCAGCGCGCCCATTTCCTGACCGAGATTGCCGATCAGGCAGCCGCGCCGATAGTCGTAGCGCGCCATCCCGTCGCGCGCATCGTCGACGAACGCGCGCAGGCGCTGCAGCGGCGCGCGTTCGGCGTCGCCGAAGTGGCGGTCGAGCTTGCGTGCGAAGAATTCCGCATAGCGGTCGATCAGCGCGAGGCCGAACGCTTCCTTGCTGTCGAAGTAGTGATAGAACGAACCCTTCGGCACGCCGGCCCGGCCGAGGATTTCGTCGAGCCCGGTCGACGAAAAACCCTTTTCGGTCAGGATCTCGAGCCCCGTGCGCAGCAGCATGTCGCGCGTCGCGACGAGGTCGTCGTGCTGCTTCGGCGGCCTGCCGCGACGGCGTGGCAGTTCGGTGCATGTGTCCATGCGCCGAATAATAGACCGTTCGTCTCAAAAATAAAACGGCGCGCGGCGTCGATCCGTATTGGCGTTAACCCGCGATTAAAAAATCTTATCTCGGTGAAAAATTCCGCATCTTATTGAACCGATATCGGCTCGATATAGTGGCTCGCTTTCCGCATGCGCCGAGCGCATGCCGCCGACCTTCCGCAGGAGCCCGTTGATGACCGACACCCGCTTCACCGAAATCGAGGATCTGCTGCCCGCCGCCGGCGCGCTGCGCGAGATCCGCCATCACATCCACAGTCACCCCGAACTCGCGTACGAGGAGCACGACACGGCCGCGCTCGTCGCGGACAAGCTCGAGCAGTGGGGCTGGCAGGTCACGCGCGGCGTCGGCAAGACCGGCGTGGTCGGCACGCTGCGCGTCGGCGACGGCGCGCGCAGCATCGGCATCCGCGCCGACATGGACGCGTTGCCGATCGTCGAGGCGACCGGCCTGCCGTATGCGAGCGCGACGCACGGCAAGATGCATGCATGCGGTCACGACGGCCACACGACGATGCTGCTCGGCGCCGCGCAGCATCTCGCGAAGACGCGCCGTTTCTCCGGCACCGTGCATCTGTATTTCCAGCCCGCGGAAGAGCATGGCGTCGACAGCGGCGCGAAGAAGATGATCGACGACGGCCTGTTCGAACGCTTCCCGTGCGACGCCGTGTTCGGCATGCACAACCATCCGGGCGCGGCGCCGGGCGTGTTTCTCACGCGGCGCGGGCCGTTCATGTCGGCCGGCGACAAGGCCGTCATTACGATCGAAGGCGTCGGCGGCCATGCGGCGCGTCCGCATCTGACGGTCGACCCGGTCGTCGTCGCGGCGAGCATCGTGATGGCGCTGCAGACGATCGTCGCGCGCAACGTCGATCCCGGGCAGCCGGCGGTCGTGACGGTCGGATCGATGCACGCGGGCACCGCGAACAACGTGATTCCGAACGGCGCGCGCCTCGAGCTGAGCGTGCGCTCGTTCAGCCCCGACGTGCGCGCGCTGCTGAAGCGCCGCATCGTCGAACTCGCCGAAACGCAGGCCGCGAGCTACGGCGCGACGGCGCAGGTCGAGTACATCGAAGGCTATCCGGTCGTCGTCAATACGGATGCCGAAACGGATTTCGCGGCGCAGGTCGCGCGCGAACTCGTCGGCGACGCGCAGGTGGTCGAGCAGGCCGATCTGCTGATGGGCAGCGAGGATTTCGCGTTCATGCTGCAGCAGCGGCCCGGTTCGTTCGTGCGGCTCGGCAACGGCGAAGGCGAGGACGGCTGCATGGTCCACAACCCGAAGTACGACTTCAACGACCGCAATCTGCCGATCGGCGCCGCGTTCTGGGCGCGCCTCGTCGAGCGTTATCTCGCGCAGTGACCGCACACGCGGGCGGCCCGTGCGTCGGGCCGCGTTCCAAGGAGACGTGAACGATGCAGAAAGACCCTGTCGCGCTGCACCCGGCACACGCCGCGGCGATGGCCGTCGGCGCGCCGGCCGGCACGCGCCGCGGCGCGATCGCGGCGGCCGTGATCGGCAACTGGCTGGAATTCTTCGACTTCACCGTGTACGGCTTTTTCGCGGTGCTGATCGGCAAGCTGTTCTTTCCGTCGAGCGATGCGACGACGTCGCTGCTGCTGTCGGTCGCGACGTTCGCGGCCGGCTTCTTCACGCGGCCGCTCGGCAGCGTCGTGCTCGGCGTGTACGCCGACCGCAAGGGACGCAAGGCCGCGCTGAACCTGACGATCATGCTGATGGCGGTCGGCACCGGGCTGATCGCGGTCGCGCCCACCTATGCGCAAATCGGCGTGGCTGCACCGCTGCTCGTCGTCTGCGCGCGGCTGATGCAGGGCTTCTCGCAAGGCGGCGAATTCGGCGCGGCGACCTCGACGCTGCTCGAACAAGGCGGCGCGTCGCGCCGCGCGTTCCGCGCGAGCTGGCAGCTCGCGACGCAGGGCGGCGCCGCGCTGATGGGTTCGGGCTTCGCGGCGCTGCTGTCGAACACGATGACGAAGGCCGCGTTGGAAAGCTGGGGCTGGCGCCTGCCGTTTCTCGTCGGCGTGCTGATCGCGCCTGTCGGCATGTTTTTGCGCCGCCGGCTCGCGGACGATGCGCCCGCCGACCGCCATCACGCGATCGAACGCGGCGTGCTGCGCGAGCTGTTCTCGAAGCACGCGCGCACGGTGCTGCTGCTGATGCTGACGGTGATGGGCGGCACGGTGTCGACGTACATCCTGACGTTCTACATGCCGACCTACGCGATCCATACGCTCGGGCTGCCGATGAAGCTGTCGATGTTCGTCGGCGTTGCGTCGGGCTGCGTGATGCTCGTCACGTGTCCGCTGTTCGGCTGGCTGTCGGACCGCATCGGCAGCCGCCGCCTGCCGATCTTCGTCGGGCGCGGCGTGCTCGTCGCATCGCTGTTCCCGGCGTTCTGGCTGATGAACCATCATCCGTCGCTGTCGGTGATCCTGCCGCTGACCGCGCTGATGCTGCTGTTCTATTCGCTCGGCTCCGCGTCGGAAATGGCGCTGATGTGCGAATCGCTGCCGCGTCACGTGCGCGCGACCGGCATTTCGATCGCCTATGCGCTCGCGGTGACGCTGTTCGGCGGCACCGCGCAGCTGATCGCGACCTGGCTCGTGAAGGTGACGGGTAGCAAGCTTGCGCCCGCCGGCTACGTCGCCGCGTGCGTCGTGCTGTCGCTGATCGCGGTCGCGATGCTGCGCGAGACCGCGCACGAATCGATGGACTGACGCCGCACGCACGCGCGGCGCGCGCTCACCCGCGCCGCGCGACCAGCTCCGACACGGTCTGAGCGGCTTCCTGCAGCGGGCCGAGAAACTCCTTGACCATCTGCTTCGCGGTATGCCGCTGCGCATTGCCGCTGATGTTCATCGCGGCGATGATCTGCCCGCGCCGGTTGCGGATCGGCGCGGAGATCGACATCAGCCCCACTTCGAGTTCCTGATCGACGACGGCCCAGCCTTGCTGACGCACTTGCGCGATCGTCGCCTTCAGTTCCGCCGGATCGGTGATCGTGCGCGGCGTGTGCGCGCGGATTCCGCTCTGCGCGAGCGTCTCGTCGAGCGCCGCGTCGTCGAGTGCGGACAGCAGCACGCGGCCCATCGACGTGCAGTACGCGGGCAGCCGGCTGCCGATCGACAGATTGATCGTCATGATCTTGTGCGTCGGCACGCGCAGCACGTAGACGATCTCGGTGCGATCGAGCACGGCGGCCGAACAGCTTTCGTGGATGCGCGCGGACAACTGTTCCATCACGGGCTCCGCGAGATTCCAGAACGGCATCGACGTCAGATAGGCGAAGCCGAGTTCGAGAATCTTCGGCGTGAGCCGGAACAGCCGGCCGTCGGCCTCGACGTAGCCGAGCGTCTGCAGCGTGAGCAGGATGCGGCGCGCGCCCGCGCGCGTGAGGCCGGTGGCCGACGCGACTTCGGTCAGCGTCTGCTCGGGACGCTGCGCATCGAACGCGCGGATCACCGCGAGGCCGCGCGCAAACGACTGGACGTAGGAATCGCCGGGTTTCTGAATGTCTTCGGTGGTCATGAGCAGTCGGAATAGGTGCAGCCGAGAAGATAGCGTACCGGGCGCGACGCGCCAACCGCACGGCCGACCGCGCGCTTGACAGGTCGTCCCCGCACTCCCTATGATGTGCTGAACGTTCGATACACGATCTTATGTTCGTATATAGAACATTTAAGCGCATCCCGGCGGGCAATGCAAGGGGCGCGCCCTGTTCATTTCCCAGCCTTGATGAAGCCGGCGTTCGCGCAGCGCGCTGCCCGGCCGACAGGAGACACTGATGACCGAAGCTTTTCTGTGTGATGCGATTCGTACGCCGATCGGCCGCTACGGCGGTGCGCTGAAAGACGTTCGCGCCGACGATCTGGGCGCGGTGCCGCTGAAGGCGCTCGTCGAA
>NZ_KV786935.1:46550-49857 GCF_001806955.1 Burkholderia sp. HMSC10F09 | reverse complement strand
CCAGGCCGGCGAAGACAACCGCAACGTCGCGCGCATGTCGCTGCTGCTCGCGGGGCTGCCGCAAGGCGTGCCCGGTTCGACGATCAACCGGCTTTGCGGTTCCGGGATGGACGCGGTCGGCGTTGCCGCGCGCGCGATCAAGTCGGGCGAGGCCGCGTTGATGGTGGCCGGCGGCGTCGAAAGCATGACGCGCGCGCCGTTCGTGATGGGCAAGGCCGCGAGCGCGTTCGCGCGTCAGGCCGACATCTACGACACGACGATCGGCTGGCGTTTCGTCAATCCGCTGATGAAGCAGCTGCATGGCGTCGACTCGATGCCGGAGACGGCCGAGAACGTCGCGGTCGACTACAACGTGAGCCGCGCCGATCAGGATCTGTTCGCGCTGCGCAGCCAGCAGAAGGCTGCGCGCGCGCAGCAGGACGGCACGCTCGCCGAAGAAATCGTATCGGTCACGATTGCGCAGAAGAAGGGCGATCCGCTCGTCGTGTCGCGCGACGAGCATCCGCGCGAGACCTCGCTCGAAGCGCTCGCGAAGCTGAAGGGCGTCGTGCGTCCGGACGGCACGGTGACGGCCGGCAACGCGTCGGGTGTCAACGACGGCGCGTGCGCGCTGCTGCTCGCCAACGAAGCGAGCGCGAAGCGCTTCGGGCTCACGCCGCGTGCGCGCGTGCTCGGCATCGCGACGGCGGGCGTCGCGCCGCGCGTGATGGGCATCGGGCCGGCACCGGCGACGCAGAAGCTGCTCGCGCGCCTCGGCATGACGATCGATCAGTTCGACGTGATCGAACTGAACGAAGCGTTCGCGTCGCAGGGCCTCGCGGTGCTGCGCATGCTCGGCGTCGCCGACGACGATCCGCGCGTGAACCCGAACGGCGGCGCGATCGCACTCGGCCATCCGCTCGGCGCGTCGGGCGCGCGGCTCGTGACGACGGCGATGTATCAGCTGCATCGCACGAACGGCCGCTTCGCGCTCTGCACGATGTGCATCGGCGTCGGTCAGGGCATTGCGATCGCGATCGAACGCGTGTGACGCAACTCGCGCGGCCGTAGGCCGCGTCTGAAACCGCCCGGTTGGCGCGCGCGATGCGCGGAACCGGGCGGTTTTTTGCGCGTGTGGGCGGCATGCATCATTCCGCGCGCTTGTCCCGCATGAATGGCGAATTCCGCAAAGAGACGTATTCGCAGCGCGATCGACGCGATTTTCCGTGATTAATGGCGATGTAACCGGTCGCGCTGGAAATAATCGAGCCAGAAGCCTTGTCCGGCAAGGGTTTTGTTTTATCCGTGAACGGATTGTTTGATGAATATCAGACTCCGCGGATAAACCTCGGTGTTTTTCCTCGAACGGGTAATGTTTTTGGGCAAGCTGCCGAAAAGAGCAGGGGTGGGATCGATGGCTTGCCGTATGGCGGCGGCCGCCGGTCCAAAGCTTTTTTATCAGAGACGGGTGCGAAACCTGTCCACCGGAGCCCCTGCACATGCGCAACAACCAGCCCGTCACGCAACGCGAGTTTGATTTTCCCGACGACGCGACGCTGATGTCGACCACCGACGCGGACAGCTACGTCACGTACGCGAATGCCGCTTTTATCCAGGTCAGCGGATTTTCCGGCGAGGAAATCGAAGGGCAACCGCACAACCTCGTGCGCCATCCAGACATGCCGAAGGAAGCGTTCGCCGACATGTGGGCGACGCTGAAGGGCGGCGAGCCGTGGTCCGCGCTCGTGAAGAACCGCCGCAAGAACGGCGACCATTACTGGGTGCGCGCGAACGCGGTGCCTGTCATGCGCAACGGCCAGCCGCAAGGCTACATGTCGGTGCGCACGAAACCGACGCGCGACGAGATCGCGGCCGCCGACGCGCTGTATCGCGATTTTCGCGAAGGCAAGGCCGGCCGCCGCCGCTTCCACAAGGGGCTGATCGTCCGCACGGGCGTGGCGGGCATCGCGTCGCTGTTCCAGACGATGTCGGTGCGCGCGCGCCTGAACGCGACGCTGTGCGTGCTCGTGCCGGCCGTGATCGGGACCGGCTGGGCGTGCGGTCTCGCCGGCGGTGCGCTGGCCGCGTTCGCGGCGGCGACGCTCGGCCTGTCGGTCGCGGCAGGCTTCTGGCTCGACGCGCAGATCGCGCGACCGCTGCGCCAGTTGCGCGAGCAGGCGTTGAACGTCGCGACCGGCGAGAGCCGGCGCGGCGTGCGGATGAACCGCGTCGACGAGATCGGCATGACGCTGCGCACGATCAATCAGCTCGGACTGATGTTCCGCTGGCTCGTCGACGACGTCAGCGAACAGGTGCACAACGTGCAGCGCGCGAGCAACGAGATCGCGCAGGGCAACAACGATCTGAGCGCGCGCACCGAGCAGGCCGCGACCAGCGTGCAGCAGACGGCCGCGTCGATGGCGCAGATGACGGCCACCGTGGCGAGCAATGCGGAAACGGCGCAGCAGGCGAACCAGTTGTCGGTATCGGCCAGCGATGCGGCCGAACGCGGCGGGCAGGCGGTGTCCGAAGTCGTCGCGACGATGAGCGACATCACCGAGAGTTCACGCAAGATCGCCGACATCATCGGCGTGATCGACGGCATCGCGTTCCAGACCAACATCCTTGCGCTGAATGCGGCGGTCGAGGCCGCGCGCGCGGGCGATCAGGGGCGCGGGTTCGCGGTCGTCGCCGGCGAGGTGCGCGCGCTGGCGCAGCGCAGCGCGAACGCGGCGAAGGAGATCAAGACGCTGATCGGCGCGAGCGTCGAGCGCGTCGAATCGGGCGCGCGACGCGTGGACGAGGCCGGCCGCACGATGGAGGACATCGTCTCGCAGGTGAAGCGCGTGTCGGACCTGATCGCGGAAATCAGTTCGTCGACGGCCGAGCAGAGTACCGGCGTCGCGCAGGTCGACCAGGCGGTCGTGCATCTGGACAACATTACGCAGCAGAATGCGGCGCTCGTCGAACAGAGCGCGGCGGCGTCGGAGAGCCTCAAGCAGCAGGCGACGCGGCTGGTCGATGCGGTGAACGTGTTCCGCTGAACGCGGCAGGAAAGTGACGCGGGCGCGGCGGAGAGGGCACCGGCCCGCGTCGGGTCCGCCCGGTTCCGGCCGGGCGGGCCGCGCCGTCAGACGGCGAGACAGAGGTACTTGATCACGACGTAGTCGTCGATCCCGTAGTGCGAGCCTTCGCGGCCGAGGCCCGACTGCTTGATGCCGCCGAACGGCGCGACCTCGTTCGAGATCAGCCCGGTGTTGATGCCGACCATGCCGTATTCGAGCGCTTCGGCGACCTTCCACACGCGGCCGATGTCGCGGCTGTAGAA
>NZ_KV786935.1:0-46530 GCF_001806955.1 Burkholderia sp. HMSC10F09 | reverse complement strand
TCGCGGCTGTAGAAGTACGCGGCGAGGCCGAATTCGGTGTCGTTCGCGAGGCGGATCACTTCGTCGTCGCTGCCGAACTTGAACAGCGGCGCGAGCGGCCCGAACGTCTCTTCCTTCGCGACCTTCATCGCCGGCGTGACGCCCGTCAGCACGGTCGGCTCGAAGAAGCCGTGGCCCAGCGCGTGACGCTTGCCGCCGGTCACGACGGTCGCGCCCTTCGCAAGGGCGTCCTCGATGTGCGCCTCGACCTTCAGCACGGCCGCTTCGTTGATCAGCGGACCCTGCATCACGCCCGGCTCGGTGCCGCGCCCGACCTTCAACTCGGCGACCGCCGCCGCGAGCTTCTGCGCGAACTGGTCGTACACGGCTTCGTGCACGTAGAAGCGGTTCGTGCAGACGCAGGTCTGGCCGCTGTTGCGGTACTTCGACGCGATCGCGCCCTGCACGGCCGCATCGAGATCGGCATCGTCGAACACGATGAACGGCGCGTTGCCGCCGAGCTCCAGCGACACCTTCTTCACCGTCGCCGCGCATTGCGCCATCAGCAGACGGCCGACCGGCGTCGAGCCGGTGAACGACAGCTTGCGCACGATCGGGTTCGACGTCAGTTCGCCGCCGATCGCCTTCGGATCGCCGGTGACGACGCTGAACACGCCGGCCGGCACGCCCGCGCGTTCGGCGAGCACGGCCATCGCGAGCGCCGAGAACGGCGTCGCTTCGGCCGGCTTCACGACGATCGGGCAGCCGGCCGCGAGCGCGGGACCGACCTTGCGCGTGATCATCGCCGCCGGGAAATTCCACGGCGTGATCGCCGCGCACACGCCCACCGGCTCCTTCGTCACGACGATGCGCTTGTCGCTCGCCGGCGTCGGGATCGTGTCGCCGTACACGCGCTTGCCTTCCTCGGCGAACCACTCGAGGAACGACGCCGCATAGCCGATCTCGCCCTTCGCTTCGGCGAGCGACTTGCCCTGCTCGGTGGTGAGGATCAGCGCGAGATCGTCGGCGTTTTCCATCATCAGGTCGTGCCACTTGCGCAGGATCGCCGCGCGCTCCTTCGCGGTCTTCTTGCGCCACGCCGGCCACGCGGCGTTGGCCGCGTCGATTGCCTGGCGCGTCTCGGCCGCGCCCATCGTCGGCACGGTGCCGACGAGGCCGCCCGTGGCCGGATTGCGGACCTCGAACGTCTCGCCGTTCGCCGCGCCTTGCCATTCGCCGTTGATGTACGCCTGCTGGCGGAACAGCGACGGATCTTTCAGTGCCAGGGTTTCTTG
This sequence comes from Burkholderia sp. HMSC10F09, assembly GCF_001806955.1. Lineage (NCBI taxonomy): Bacteria > Pseudomonadati > Pseudomonadota > Betaproteobacteria > Burkholderiales > Burkholderiaceae > Burkholderia > Burkholderia sp. HMSC10F09. The sequence goes on along the minus strand of NZ_KV786935.1, from coordinate 45,256 downwards.
AACAGTGCTCATTCCGGTACCTGCTGTGAAGATGAAACGGCCGCCGCCGTCCTCACGACGGCGGCGGCACATTCGGTTGACGGGAACTCAGGCCGGCACGCCGACCGTTTCCTTCAGCACTTCCTCGAGGATCGCGAGCGCTTCGTCGAACACGGCTTGCGGGATCGTCAGCGGGAACAGGAAGCGCACGACGTTCGAGTACACGCCGCACACGAGCAGCAGCAGCCCGCGCTCGAGCGCACGCGCCTGCACGCGCTTCGTGAATTCCGCGTCCGGCTCGCCGGTGCCCGGCTTCATGAACTCGACCGCGATCATCGCGCCCGGGCCGCGCACGTCGGCGATCTGCGGCACCTCGGCCTGCAGCGCGTTCAGCTTCGCCTTCAGCGTGTCGCCGAGCTGCGTCGCGCGCTCGCACAGCTTTTCTTCGTCGATGATCTCGAGCACCGCGTGCGCCGACGCGACCGCGAGCGGGTTGCCCGCATACGTGCCGCCGAGGCCGCCCGGCGCGGCCGCGTCCATCACGTCCGCACGGCCGACGACGCCCGACAGCGGCATGCCGCCCGCGAGGCTCTTCGCCATCGTGATCAGGTCGGCCAGCACGTCGTAGTGCTGCATCGCGAACAGCTTGCCGGTACGCGCGAAGCCCGTCTGCACTTCGTCGGCGATCAGCAGGATGCCGTGCTCGTTACAGATCTTGCGCAGCGCGCGCACGAACTCGGCCGGCGCCGGGTTGAAGCCGCCTTCGCCCTGGACCGGTTCGAAGATGATCGCGGCGACGCGCTTCGGATCGATGTCGGCCTTGAACAGCATCTCGATCGCCTTGATCGAGTCGGCGGTCGTCACGCCGTGCACGGCGTTCGGGTACGGCGCGTGGAACACGTCGCCCGGGAACGGACCGAAGTTCAGCTTGTACGGGGCGACCTTGCCGGTCAGCGCCATGCCCATCATCGTGCGGCCGTGGAAGCCGCCCGAGAACGCGATCACGCCCGGACGGCCGGTTGCCGCGCGTGCGATCTTGATCGCGTTTTCGACGGCTTCGGCGCCGGTCGTGAAGAACGCCGTCTTTTTCGGGAAGTCGCCCGGCGCGCGTTCGTTGATCTTTTCGGCCAGCTCGACGTACGACGCGTACGGCACGATCTGGTAGGCGGTGTGCGTGAAGAGGTCCAGCTGCTCCGCGATCGCCTTGACGATCTTCGGATGACGATGGCCCGTGTTCAGCACCGCGATGCCCGCGGCGAAATCGATGAAACGGCGGCCTTCGACGTCCCACAGCTCCGCGTTCTCGGCGCGGGCGGCGTAGAAGTCGCACATCACTCCGACGCCGCGCGGGGTCGCGGCGTTCTTGCGGGCCAGCAGGTCGGCATTCTTCACGGTCATCTCCTTGATGTTCTGTCCGGTGAGGTGAGAGGCGGGCGCATCGGCAACCCATGGTCGCGACTATAATCACATTTGGCTCTGGCAATCAGAGCCATTTCAATAAATAGTTAGGAGCCAATCATGCGCGCAAGCGTGTTGTCGGACTGGCTTGCGCAGCGCCTCGTGCGCGGCGGCGAGCAGCCGATCTACCGGCAGCTGCATCGGCTGCTGCAGCAGGCGATCCTGTCGCGCGAACTGCCGGCCGGCGCGCGCGTGCCGTCGTCGCGGCTGCTCGCGGCCGAGCTCGGGATCGCGCGCAACACGGTCACGCAGGTGTACGAGCAGCTCGCGCTCGAGGGCTATGTGCATTCCGCGACCGGCCGCGGCACGTTCGTCGCCGACAGCGCGCCCGATGAGATCGTCGGCGCGCCGCCCGAGACGGGCGCGCGGCATGCGGCCGTGCAGCCGTCGGCGCGCGCGCTGTCCGCGCGCGGCACGCGGCTGGTCGAGGGCGCCGGCGTGTCGAAGCGGCAGGGCGGCGCTTTCATGCCGGGCGTGCCCGATGTGTCGCGATTTCCGGCGCGCGTGTGGACGCGGCTCCACAACAAGTACTGGCGGCGGCTGCGCCCCGATCTCCTGACTTACGCGCCGGGCGGCGGGCTCGCGCTGCTGCGCGAGGCGCTGGCCGACTATCTGCGCACGTCGCGCTCGGTGCGCTGCACGCCCGAGCAGATCGTGATCACGACCGGCATCCACCAGTCGATCGACCTCGCGGTGCGGCTGCTGACCGATCCGGGCGACGCGATCTGGACCGAGGACCCGTGCTATTGGGGCGTGCGCAGCGTGCTGAATGTGTCGGGGCTCACGACGCGGCCGATTCCGGTCGACGACGAAGGGATCGCGCCGAGCGCCGCCGATCTCGCCGAGCCGCCGAAGCTGATGCTCGTCACGCCGTCGCACCAGTATCCGCTCGGCATGGTGATGAGCCTCGCGCGGCGGCGGATGCTGCTCGAATATGCGCGCCAGCACGGCTGCTGGATCATCGAGGACGACTACGACAGCGAGTTCCGCTACGGCAGCCGGCCGCTCGCGTCGCTGCAGGGGCTCGATACGGCCGGGCAGGTGATCTACGTCGGCAGCTTCGGCAAGACGTTGTTTCCGGGCCTGCGCGTCGGCTATCTGGTGGCGCCGGAGCCGCTCGCGGAAAGCTTCGCGACCGCGAGCGCCGAGCTCTATCGCGAAGGTCAGCTGCTGCAGCAGGCGGTGCTCGCGGAGTTCATCGCGGAAGGGCATTTCGTGTCGCACATTCGCAAGATGCGCACGCTGTATGGCCAGCGCCGCGAGGTGCTGCTCGACGCGGTCGCGCGCCGCTACGGCGACGCGCTCCACGCGCTCGGCAGCGATGCGGGGCTGCATCTCGTCACGCGGCTGCCGGACGGCGCCGACGATCGCGCGGTCGCGCAGGCCGCACTCGAGCGCAATATCGTCGTGCGGCCCTTGTCGGGCTATTACGCGGATCGCGCGCGCGCATCGTCGGGACTGCTGCTTGGTTACGCGTGCGTGCCGGAAGACGAGATCGCGACGGCGTTCGCGACGCTCGCGGAGGCGATCGACGCGCGGGCCTTCGTGCGGCCCGACACCGCGGCCGCGTAGCGGCGCGCGGCGCACGTGCGCATGCAGGCGCAGGCGCGCGCTACAGCCGGATCAGCGCCGCGCCCGCGACGACGAGCGCACACGCGACGAGCCGCTGCGCACCGGGCCGCTCGCGCATCGCGAACCAGCCGATTGCGACCGCGAAGATCGAGCTCGTTTCGCGCAGCGCGGACACGGTCGCGACCGGCAGATGCCGATACGCGACGATCACGATGCCGTAGGCGGCGAGCGAGATCGTGCCGGCGATCGCGCCCGGGCGCAGCGTGGCGGGCGAGCCGAACACCGCTTTCGGGCCGCCGCGCATCGCGCAGACGAGCGCGAGCTGCGGCACGCTCCACAGCAGATACACCCACGCGATGTAGCCGAGCGCGCTGCCCGATTCGCGCGCGCCGATCCCGTCGCAGATCGAATACGCGGCGATGAACACGCCGGTGAGCAGCGCGTACGGCACCCCTTCGCCGGAAAACCGGAAGCCGCGCCGCAGCGCGAGCGACATGATGCCGAGCGACACGAGCGCGATGCCCGCGAAGCCGAACGGCGTCGGGCGTTCGCCGAGCGCCGCGAACGCGAGCAACGAGACGAGCAGCGGCGACAGGCCGCGCGCGATCGGATAGATCTGCCCGAACTCGCCGCTGCGATAGGCGCGCACGAGCGTGAAGCAGTACGCGACCTCGAGCACCGCCGATGCGCCCACATACGGCCACGCGCTGCGCGCCGGCGCGGGCAGCAGCGCGGTGCCGAGCACGCCGAATGCGAGGTACGGCAGCGACATCGTGCCGAGCTGCACGAGGCGGTCGTCGCTGACGTGCAGGGACGCGTTCCAGATCGCGTGCAGCAGCGCGGAACACAGCACGAGACCGATGAACAGATGATCCATGAACGGGCGGCGCGGCGCGGAGGAAACGGCGTGGGCGGGCCGTCATTATGTGGGCATTGCGCGCGCGCACGAGGAATTGTCGATAATAGAACGTTGTTATTCACCGATTCACCGGATGCCGACGATGACCGAAGCCACCCAAGCCCCGCCCGCCGTTCCCCGTCTCACGAGCCTGTCGCACGGCGGCGGCTGCGGCTGCAAGATCGCGCCGGGCGTGCTCTCCGAGCTGCTGAAGCGCGCGACGCCGCCCGCGCTGTTCCCGGATCTCCTGGTCGGCACCGAGACGTCCGACGATGCGGCCGTCTATCGGCTGAACGACGAGCAGGCGATCGTCGCGACGACCGACTTCTTCATGCCGATCGTCGACGATCCGTTCGACTTCGGCCGCATCGCGGCCACCAACGCGCTGTCCGACGTCTATGCGATGGGCGGCAAGCCGATTCTCGCGCTCGCGCTCGTCGGGATGCCGATCAACGTGCTGCCGCACGAAACGATTGCCGCCGTGCTGCGCGGCGGCGAATCGGTGTGTGCGGACGCGGGCATTCCGGTTGCGGGCGGTCACTCGATCGATTCGGTTGAGCCGATCTACGGGCTCGCGGCGATCGGCGTCGTGCATCCGTCGCGCGTGAAACGCAATGCGGCCGCGCGCGCCGGCGACGTGCTCGTGCTCGGCAAGCCGCTCGGCGTCGGCGTGCTGTCGGCCGCGCTGAAAAAGAACCGGCTCGACGATGCCGGCTATGCGCAGATGATCGCGACGACGACGAAGCTGAACCGGCCCGGCGCCGAACTGGCCGCGCTGCCGGGCGTGCATGCGCTGACCGACGTGACCGGCTTCGGGCTGCTCGGCCACACGCTCGAGCTTGCACGCGGCGCGGTGCTCACCGCGCGCGTGCATTACGCGTCGCTGCCGTGGCTCGTGGGCGTCGAAGCGCTTGCGGCGGACGGCATCGTCACCGGCGCGTCGGGCCGCAACTGGGCCGCGTACGGCGCGGACGTGCGCATCGCCGACACGCTGCCGCCCGCCGCGCAGGCGCTGCTCACCGATCCGCAGACCTCGGGCGGGCTGCTGGTCGCCTGTGCGCCCGATGCGGTCGACGACGTGCTGGCGTGCTTCCGTGCGGACGGCTTCGATCGCGCGGCCGTGATCGGCGAGATGATCGACGGGCCCGCACGCGTCGACGTCGCGTGACACGCTTTTCCCGCGCGGTTTCCGGCATCGAAGGCCGACGGCGCTTCGATTACTTCGACGACCGATGAACGACTTCCTGTTCGGGCTGATGATCGCGCTGTCGGTCGGGCCCGTTGCGCTGATGATCGCGAACTACGGAATGCGCGCCGGCACCGCGAGCGGCGTGCGCGCGGCCGTCGGCGTCGCGACGGCGGACGGCTGCTATGCGGTCGTCGCGTTCACGATCGGCGCGATGCTCGCGAGCACGCTCGCGTCGCATCTGTCGCTGTTCCGTGTGGTCGGCGCGCTCGTGCTGCTCGCGATGGGCGCGCGGATGCTGTGGCAGGCGCTGCGCGATCGTCGCCGCACGCTCGACGGCGCGGCGCCGCCGCCCGGCGCGCGTCCGTTCACGTCGATGTTTCTGATGACGCTCGCGAATCCGCTGACGATCCTGCTGTTCTACGGCTATGCGACGGCCGCTGCCGCCTCGCACCGCCACTGGCTGCTCGGCGCCGCCTGCGTGTTCGCCGGCAGTCTCGCCGGCCAGCTCGTGTTCGCGTTCGGCGGCAGTGCGATCGGTCGACTCGTCAAATCGCCCGCGCTGCTGGCCGCGAGCCATGTCGTCGCGGCGCTCGTCGTGCTCGGTTACGGCGTAGCGGGCCTCGCGCGGCTCTAATGCCGCACGCGCGGCATCGCACCCGCGTTTCGTAGTCCGCTGACGCGCGGTCGATGCGCGTTCTATACTCGGTCGCGCAGTCTCCGACAGCCGTTCTCATTTCACATTCCCGACACAAGGAACGCCGATGCTGACTCGCTCGATTCTTTCCGCCGCCGCCTTCTCGCTCGCGGCCTGCGCGACCGCGCCGTCGATCGCACAGGACAACCCGGGCAACGCGGGCAACGACTTTGCCGAAACCGGTGCACAGGGCCGCCCGGTGAAGGTCATGATCGTCACGATGTTCGGGCCGGAAGGCCAGGCCTGGCTCGACCGGCTCGGCCCGTGGCGCGACGTCGCGGTGCCGGGCCTGTCGCCCGACTATCCGGCCGTGCACTGCAACCGTCAGGACGTCTGCGTGATCACGACCGGCATGGGCTACGCGAACGCCGCCGCGTCGATCATGGCGCTGACGTTCTCGCAGCGCTTCGACCTGCGGCGCACGTATTTCCTGATCTCGGGCATCGCGGGCGTCGATCCGGCGCAAGGCACGGTCGGCTCCGCCGCATGGGCGAAGTACCTCGTCGATTTCAGCCTGCAATGGGAGCTCGACGCGCGCGAGATTCCGGCCGGCTGGAACACGGGCTATCTCGGCATCAACACGAAGAGCCCGAACGACAAGCCGCCGCTCGACTATCGCACCGAAGTGTTTCAGCTCAATCCGCAGCTCGCGGATGCCGCCTACGCACTGTCGCGCAACGTCGTGCTCGCCGATAGCGCGCAGGCGCAGGCCGCGCGCGCGAAATTCTCGTATGCGCCGGCGAACCGGCCGCCGAGCGTGATCCGCTGCGACACGTCGTCGGGCAACACGTGGTTCTCCGGCACGCTGCTCGGCGAGCGCGCGCGTCAATGGACGAAGATCCTGACCGACGGCAAGGGCACCTACTGCATGACCGCGCAGGAAGACAACGCGACGTTCGAAGCGCTCAAGCGCGCGGCGAGCGTCAAGCGTGTCGATCTGTCGCGCGTCGCGGTGCTGCGTACGGGCTCGGACTTCGACCGTCCGTACGACGGCCAGACGAGCGCGGACAACCTGCTGAACTACGCGGACCAGGGCGGCTTCGCGCCCGCGACCGAGAACCTGTACCGCGCGGGCAACCCGCTCGTGCAGGACATCGTGTCGCACTGGAGCGAATGGCGCAACGGCGTGCCGCACCGCTGACGCGGCACGCGCGCCGGTAAGGCGCACGACCGCGACGGTCGGGTCAACGCGATGGCGAACCCGAACGGAACGGCGTCCATACCGGCGTGCTGTCGTCCCAATGATCGAGCGGCGAGGGAAGTTGGTCGTTCATCATCTGCTCCTGCAATTCACGGATTGATCGGCGATGGATCGACGGCGCCGCGCGCGGGGCGTACCCGCTGCGCGGCGTCGTGCGTTTACCGGCCCGCGCCGGCGAGCTGGTTGCCTTCCGGCGTCGGGCGATACGGGCCCTGCGCGAGTTCGATGCCCTGCGGATACGAGGTGGCCTTGCGCAGATAGGCGAGCGTGCCGTCGCGGCGTGCCTGTTCGACTTCCGCGCGGACTTCCGCGCGCGTGCGCGGGCCGTTGTGCTGCGTGTACGACGACGTGTTGCCGTAGTCGCCGACGTGCGGCGCATCGGTATCGGCGAATGCCGGTGCCGATACGGCGAGTGCGACGGCGACGGCGGAAAGAAGATGGCGGCGATTCATGGCGAAACTCCTGTTCTATCGATACGGGCGGCGCTCGGGCGCGCCCGGTCCCCCCCGAAGCGGGATCTGTTCGATGCGCAACGCTGTGCGCGACAGGGTTTACTCTAGGAGCGTCGTGCGCCGCGATAAATGCGACGGACGCGAATTGAATTGTCGTCAGAGAGGAACAATCGCGATCCGCATTGTCGGCAGGGGTATTCGCCGTTCGCCGACGATCGCGCCGAACCGCATGCGCGCGGGCCTGACGCGGATGTCGTGCGATTCGTCCGACGATGTTCGAGCGATGTGCGCGCGATTCACGCGCGTCGCGCAAAGGTGCGATGCGGATCGGGAAACGATCGCGCGCATTGCGCGATCGCGGCACGCAGAAGGAAATGCAGAGAGAGGAAGGCGGGACGGTGCACTGGCCATCCGCCCGTGCACCGCGATACGCGCGCGTGCGCGTCAGACGATCATGCGACCCATTCGTTGATGACGGGCGTGTCGAGCACCGGTGCGCGCTCGGCTTCCTCGAACGTGCGCTTGCTGCACGTCGCGTCGAGGCTGCCCTTGCCGCTCAGCAGCGGACAGCGGTCGAACACTTCGGCGACCCAGTCGACGAACACGCGCACCTTCGGCGAGAGATGGCGGCTGTGCGGATACACGACCGAGATCGGCATCGGCAGCGGCTTGAAGCCCGGCAGCACTTCCTTCAGGCGGCCTTCGCGCAGATGCGGCAGCACCATGAAGAGCGGCGGCTGGATCAGCCCGAAGCCTTCGAGCCCGCAGGTCACGTACGCGTCGGCGTCGTTCACCGACACGATTGCGTTCATCTTGACCTCGACTTCCTTGCCGTCGATCAGGAACGACCAGTCGATCGTGCGGCCCGTGCGGCTCGAAAAATAATTGACGGCCTTGTGCTGGCTCAGGTCTTCGATCGTCTGCGGCTCGCCGTACTTCTCGAGATAGGCCGGCGCGGCGACCGACACGCCCTCGAACAGCCCGACGCGGCGCGCGACGAGCGACGAGTCCTGCAGCGCGCCGACGCGGATCACGCAGTCGACGCCTTCCTGCAGCAGATCGACCGGACGATCGGACAGGCCGAGCTGCAGATCGATGTCCGGATAGCGCGTATGGAATTCGCAGAGCGAAGGAATCACGAGTAGCCGCCCGATCGAGCCCGGCATGTCGACACGCAACTTGCCGTGCGGCTTCCGGTTGTTGTTCTGGAAGCTCGCCTCGGTTTCCTCGACGTCCGCGAGGATGCGCACGCAGCGTTCGTAGTAGGCGGCGCCGTCGGGCGTCAGCGACAGCCGGCGCGTGGTCCGGTGCATCAGCCGCACGCCGAGGAACGCTTCGAGATTCTGGATGATCGTCGTGACGGACGCGCGCGGCAGGCCGAGCGTCTCCGCTGCCTTCGTGAAGCTGCTCGTGTCGACGACGCGAGTAAACACCTGCATGGCCTGAAGCCGGTCCATCACTACCTCCGCAATCTAATGAGCCCGGAACGAACGAGGCTGCGCTGCCTCGTGGGCAGACGCAGCCTGGATTGTTCGGGGGCGTTGAATTGTGTTGCCGGATTATAGGCATTTATCCGGATGTCTGCCGGACCCAGAATTCGATCCATCTCGAAATGGACGATGCATCGTCATGGACGCTTCCGAATTCAGCAAATTCCTGAAATCCGCACTGCCCGCCGAAGCCAGAGCCGGCGCGGCACTGGCGGTCACGGAGCTGGAAATTCCGGGCTACGCGCAGGACATCGCGCTGCGCCTCTATCGCCGCCCCGACAAGACCGGGTTGCCAGTAGTGCTTTATTTCCACGGCGGCGGTTTCGTGCGCGGCACGCTCGACGACGCGGATTTCGCCGCGCGCTTTTTAGCAGAACGCTTACCGGCGCTCGTAGTGTCGGTCGACTATTCGCTCGCGCCCGCGTTTCCGTTTCCGGCCGCGCCGGAAGACGCGTATCGCGCGGCCGTCTGGGCCGCGACGCGCGCCCGCGCGTTCGGCGGCAATCCGAAGAAGATCGGCGTCGCGGGACACGACGCGGGCGGACAGCTCGCGAACTGTCTCGCGTTCATCGCGCGCGATCGCGGCGAAGTGCCGATCGTCGCGCAGGCGCTGTTCGGGCCGATGCTCGACCCGAGCATGACGCGCATCGGCGATGCCGAACGTCTCGCGTCGGACATCACCGCACGCGAATGCGCGGCCTGTTATCGCGCCTATCTGCCCCAGGCGTCGCAACGCATGCATCCGTATGCGGCGCCGCTCGAGTCGGTGCGCCTCTCGGGGCTGCCGCCGACGCTGATCGTCACCGCACAGAACGACGTGCTGCACGTCGAGGCGGAGAAATACGCGGGCTGCCTGATTTCGTCGGGCGTGCTGACGCAGGTGATCCGCTATCCGGACGTCACGCATGCCGCGCTCGCGACGCACGAAGCCGCCTTCGACGAAGCCGTGCGCTTCTTCCAGTGCCGCTTCCAGGCGCGCCAGCCGAATCGCAACGAATAACCAATCCAATCCACGCTTACCGGAGATCTACATGGCCATCCTACGCACCTCCCGCTCCCGCATCGCGACCGCTGCGGTCGCGACGATCGCCGTCGTCGGCCTCGGGACGTTCGGCGCGATGCGCGTGAACGCGAACGCACCCGAGAAGGCCGCCGCCCCGCTGACGGAAGTCGACGTCGCGACGGTCGTTCCGCAGACCGTGACCGACTGGCAAAGCTATTCGGGCCGCCTCGAGGCGGTCGAGAAGGTCGACGTGCGCCCGCAGGTATCGGGCACGATCGTCGCGGTGAACTTCAAGGACGGCGCGCTCGTGAAGAAGGGCGACGTGCTGTTCGTGATCGATCCGCGCCCGTACCAGGCCGAAGTCGACCGCGCCGCCGCACAGCTCGCGGCCGCGCAGGCACGCAACGGCTACGCGCAGAGCGACTGGCAGCGCGCGCAGCGGCTGATCGGCGACAACGCGATCGCCAAGCGCGACTACGACGAGAAGCAGAACGCCGCGCGCGAAGCGGCCGCGAACCTCAAGGCGGCCGAAGCCGCGCTCGAGACCGCGCGCATCAATCTCGGCTATACGCGGATCACCGCGCCCGTGTCGGGCCGCGTGTCGCGCGCGGAGATCACGCTCGGCAACGTCGTGTCGGCCGGTGCATCGGCGCCGCCGCTCACGACGCTCGTGTCGGTGTCGCCGATCTACGCGTCGTTCGACGCGGACGAGCAGACCTATCTGCAATACATCAACGGCGCGCGCAACGGCCGCAAGGTGCCGGTCGAACTCGGCCTCGCCAACGAGACCGGCTATTCGCGCAGCGGCGAGATCGATTCGGTCGACAACCGGCTCGATACGTCGTCCGGCACGATCCGCGTGCGCGCGCGTTTCGACAACGCCGACGGCACGCTCGTCCCCGGCCTGTATGCACGCGTGAAGGTCGGCGGCAGCGCGCCGCATGCCGCGCTGCTCGTCGACGATGCGGCGATCAACACCGATCAGGACAAGAAGTTCGTGTTCGTCGTCGATCAGCAGGGCCGCGTGTCGTATCGGGAAGTGCAGCCGGGCATGCAGCACGGCAATCAGCGCGTGATCGTGAGCGGCCTGGCCGCCGGCGACCGCGTGATCGTGAACGGCACGCAGCGCGTGCGCCCCGGCGAGCAGGTGAAGCCGCACATGGTGCCGATGACGGGCGGCGACGCACCGTCGGCGCCGATCGCGAGCACGGCGAAGCCGGCCGCTCCGGCGAAGGCGGATTCGTAAGCGGCGCGCCGCTTCGCATCCGCGTTCAACCAGACAGAGTCACCCATGAACATATCCAAATTCTTTATCGACCGGCCGATCTTCGCAGGGGTGCTATCGGTGCTCATCCTGCTCGGCGGGGTGATCGCGATGTTCCTGCTGCCGATTTCGGAATATCCGGAAGTCGTGCCGCCTTCGGTGATCGTGAAGGCGCAGTATCCGGGCGCGAACCCGAAGGTGATCGCCGAGACGGTCGCATCGCCGCTCGAAGAGCAGATCAACGGCGTCGAGGACATGCTCTACATGCAGTCGCAGGCGAACAGCGACGGCAACATGACGATCACCGTCACGTTCAAGCTCGGCACCGATCCGGACAAGGCCACGCAGCTCGTGCAGAACCGCGTGAACCAGGCGCTGCCGCGCCTGCCGGAAGACGTGCAGCGGCTCGGCATCACGACCGTGAAAAGCTCGCCGACGCTGACGATGGTCGTCCACCTGATCTCGCCGGACAACCGCTACGACATGACGTATCTGCGCAACTACGCGCTGATCAACGTGAAGGATCGCTTGTCGCGGATCCAGGGCGTCGGCCAGGTGCAGCTGTGGGGCTCGGGCGACTACGCGATGCGCGTGTGGCTCGATCCGCAGAAGGTCGCGCAGCGCGGGCTCGCCGCCGAAGACGTCGTGCAGGCGATCCGCGAGCAGAACGTGCAGGTCGCGGCGGGCGTGATCGGCGCGTCGCCATCGCTGCCCGGCACGCCGCTGCAGCTGTCGGTGAACGCGCGCGGCCGTCTGCAGACCGAGGAAGAATTCGGCGACATCGTCGTGAAGACGACGCCGGACGGCGGTGTCACGCACCTGCGCGACATCGCGCGCATCGAGCTCGACGCGTCGGAATATGGGCTGCGCTCGCTGCTCGACAACAAGCCGGCCGTCGCGATGGCGATCAACCAGTCGCCGGGCGCGAACTCGCTGCAGATCTCCGACGAAGTGCGCAAGACGATGGCCGAGCTGAAGCAGGACATGCCGGCCGGCGTCGACTACAAGATCGTCTACGACCCGACGCAGTTCGTGCGTTCGTCGATCAAGGCCGTCGTGCATACGCTGCTCGAAGCGATCGCGCTCGTCGTGATCGTCGTGATCGTGTTCCTGCAGACGTGGCGCGCATCGATCATTCCGCTGATCGCGGTGCCGGTGTCGATCGTCGGTACGTTCTCGCTGCTGCTCGGCTTCGGCTATTCGATCAATGCGCTGTCGCTGTTCGGGATGGTGCTCGCGATCGGGATCGTCGTCGACGATGCGATCGTCGTCGTCGAGAACGTCGAGCGCAACATCGAGAACGGGATGAGCGCGCGGCAGGCGACCTACAAGGCGATGCAGGAAGTGAGCGGGCCGATCATCGCAATCGCGCTGACGCTCGTCGCGGTGTTCGTGCCGCTCGCGTTCATGTCGGGCCTGACCGGCCAGTTCTACAAGCAGTTCGCGATGACGATCGCGATCTCGACGGTGATCTCGGCGTTCAACTCGCTGACGCTGTCGCCGGCGCTGTCCGCGATTCTGCTGAAGGGTCACGGCGACAAGGAAGACTGGCTCACGCGCGTGATGAACCGCGTGCTCGGCGGGTTCTTCCGACGCTTCAACAAGGTGTTCCATCGCGGCGCGGAGAACTACGGCCGCGGCGTGCGCGGCGTGCTGTCGCGCAAGGCCGTGATGCTCGGCGTGTATCTCGTGCTGGTCGGTGCGACCGTGCTCGTGTCGAAGGTCGTGCCGGGCGGCTTCGTGCCCGCGCAGGACAAGGAATACCTGATCGCGTTCGCGCAGCTGCCGAACGGTGCGTCGCTCGATCGCACCGAGAAGGTGATCCGCGATATGGGCTCGATCGCGCTGAAGCAGCCGGGCGTCGAGAGCGCCGTCGCGTTCCCGGGGCTGTCGGTGAACGGCTTCACGAACAGCTCGAGCGCGGGCATCGTGTTCGTCACGCTGAAGCCGTTCTCTGAGCGGCACGGCAAGGCGCTGTCGGCCGGTGCTATCGCGGGCGCGCTGAATCAGCAGTACGCAAGCATCAAGGATTCGTTCGTCGCGGTGTTCCCGCCGCCGCCGGTGCTCGGCCTCGGCACGCTCGGCGGTTTCAAGATGCAGATCGAGGATCGCGGTGCGGTCGGCTATGCGAAGCTGTCGGATGCGACCAACGACTTCATCAAGCGTGCGCAGCAGGCGCCCGAACTCGGCCCGCTGTTTACGAGCTACCAGATCAACGTGCCGCAGCTCAACGTCGATCTCGATCGCGTGAAGGCGAAGCAGCTCGGCGTGTCGGTGACGGACGTGTTCAACACGATGCAGGTGTATCTGGGTTCGCTGTACGTGAACGACTTCAACCGCTTCGGACGCGTGTACCAGGTGCGCGTGCAGGCCGATGCGCCGTTCCGTCAGCGCGCGGACGACATCCTGCAGCTGAAGACGCGCAATGCTGCCGGCGAGATGGTGCCGCTGTCGTCGCTCGTGACCGTGACGCCGACGTTCGGCCCCGAAATGGTCGTGCGCTACAACGGCTACACGGCAGCCGACATCAACGGCGGCCCGGCGCCCGGCTATTCGTCGGGGCAGGCGCAGGCCGCGATCGAGCGCATCGCGCACGAAACGCTGCCGCGCGGCGTGCGGTTCGAGTGGACCGACCTCACGTACCAGCAGATCCTGGCCGGCGATTCGGCGATCTGGGTGTTCCCGATCAGCGTGCTGCTCGTGTTCCTCGTGCTCGCCGCGCTGTACGAAAGCCTGACGCTGCCGCTCGCGGTGATCCTGATCGTGCCGATGAGCATTCTGTCGGCGCTGACCGGCGTATGGCTCACGCACGGCGACAACAACATCTTCACGCAGATCGGCTTGATGGTGCTGGTGGGGCTGTCGGCGAAGAACGCGATCCTGATCGTCGAATTCGCGCGCGAGCTCGAACACGACGGCAAGACGCCGCTCGAGGCTGCGATCGAGGCGAGCCGGCTGCGTCTGCGCCCGATCCTGATGACGTCGATCGCCTTCATCATGGGCGTCGTGCCGCTCGTCACGTCGACCGGCGCGGGCTCGGAGATGCGCCATGCGATGGGTGTCGCGGTGTTCTTCGGGATGCTCGGCGTCACGCTGTTCGGGCTGATGCTGACGCCGGTGTTCTACGTCGTGCTGCGCACGCTCGCGGGCGGCAAGATTCACGTCGCCGGCAAGGATTCGGCCGGTTACGGCGTGCCCGCACCGGATGCTTGAGGACAACAAGATGGACAACATGCACAACACAAACGGCCTGATGCGTATCGCGAAGGTGGCGGCCGCAAGCACGCTGCTCGCGACGCTGCTCGCCGCGTGCGCGGTGGGCCCCGACTACAAGCGCCCGGACGTCACGACGCCCGCGGCGTTCAAGGAAGCGCCGACGCTCGCGCCCGGCGAGCAGGCCGGCACGTGGAAGCCGGCCGAGCCCGCCGATGGCGCGCATCGCGGCGAATGGTGGAAGGTGTTCGGCGATCCCGTGCTCGACGCGCTCGAGGAACAGGCGCTCGCTGCGAACCAGAACCTGAAGGCCGCGGCCGCACGCGTCGAGGAGGCGCGCGCCGCGACGCGCACCGCGCGCTCGCAGTGGTTCCCGCAGGTCGGCGTCGGCTTCGGGCCGACGCGCGAGGGGCTTTCGTCGGCGTCGCAGTTCCAGCCGCAGGGCACGGGGCCGACCAACGCGACGCTGTGGCGCGCGCAGGGCACCGTGTCGTACGAGGCCGACCTGTTCGGCCGCGTGAGCCGCAACGTCGAGGCGTCGCGCGCGGATCAGGCGCAAAGCGAAGCGCTGTTCCGTTCGGTGCAGCTCGCGCTGCAGGCCGACGTCGCGCAGAACTACTTCGAACTGCGCCAGCTCGATTCGGATCAGGACTTGTACCGCCGCACGGTGGAACTGCGCGAGGAGGCGCTGAAGCTCGTGCAGCGCCGGTTCAACGAAGGCGACATCAGCGAGCTCGACGTGTCGCGTGCGAAGAACGAGCTTGCGTCGGCGCAGGCCGATGCGGTCGGCGTCGCGCGCCGGCGCGCGGCGTCCGAGCATGCGCTCGCCATTCTGCTCGGCAAGGCGCCGGCCGATTTCGCGTTCAAGGAAACGCCGCTCGTGCCGGTCGCGGTGAAGATTCCGCCGGGATTGCCGTCCGCGCTGCTCGAACGCCGTCCGGACGTCGCGGCGGCCGAGCGTGCGATGGCGGCTGCGAACGCACGGATCGGGCTCGCGAAGTCCGCGTATTTCCCGAAGCTCGACATCACCGGATCGTTCGGCTATGAAGCGTCGACGCTCGGCAACCTGTTCCTGTGGTCGAGCCGCACGTTCCTGCTCGGCCCGTTCGCGGGCACCGCGCTGACGCTGCCGCTGTTCGACGGCGGACGCCGCGCGGCCGGTGTGCAGCAGGCGCGCGCGCAGTACGACGAACAGGTCGCGAACTATCGGCAGCAGGTGCTCGTCGCGTTCCGCGAGGTCGAGGACAATCTCGCCGATCTGCGGCTGCTCGACGATCAGATCCGCGCGCAGAATGCGGCCGTCAATGCGTCGCGCCGTGCGGCGACGCTGTCGCGGACGCAGTATCAGGAAGGTGAAGTCGCGTATCTCGACGTGATCGACAGCGAGCGCTCGGTGCTGCAGTCGCAGCTGCAGGCGAATCAGTTGACGGGTGCGCAGGCGGTGTCGACGGTGAACCTGATCCGTGCGCTGGGCGGCGGCTGGGGGGATATGCCGGCGTCGACGGCGGTCGGCGATGCGGCGACGGGCACGCAGGACGTCGCCGTGCGGTGAGATGGCCGCCGGTGCCGGTGGTGGGGCGGTCGCCACACATCGCCGACACCGACATTCGATTGACGAAGGCAGATGAAAGCCGGAAGAACCCGATCCCTGGTGACGCGGATCGGGTTTTTTTATGCATGCCGCTCGCGCTCCGCCGTACGTCCGCTCGGCAAGCGCGACCACGTATCGGCCGACCGCGGCGGCGATACGCTCGGCCACGCGTTCCGCGCGTGGCCGACACGCTGAATCCCGCCGTCCTCGCCGCGCTTCCGGGCAAGCCCTCCTGCCGGGCTCCGGTACCTTTTCCGGCCACCCCATCCGCCGAAACGAGGTCGGCACCGTGCGTCGTCCGTCGCCGCCACTGGGGTTACTCGGTACGCAATTTCTCGACAGTCCGCAATAAGCCGATATCTCGCCGCGGCACCGCTCACTACCATCCATCGATATCGAATCCACCCGATGGGCGGGCGGTTTGACGGAGCCACATCGCGTGGCGCAAGTGCCGATGGAACGAAGCACGAGCATCGAGGCAGGGCCGCGGCCGTGGCGCAGGCGCGCGCCGGCATGGATCGCGATCGCATTGGCGCTGTTGCTGGCGTACGGCGTCGCCAGGCATGTGCCGCGCGCATCGCCGGCACCGCCGGAGCAACGGCATTTCTCCGTCTACGTGGATCGCGGCAGGGTGCCGTGGGAGCGGCCGGTGATCGCGATACGCGAAGGCGTGCCCGTGCATATCGACGTGCATGCGACGGAAACCGGCGTCCTGATGGTGCACGAAATCCCGGGTGCGTTGGCGGCATGCGCGTCCGGCGGTGCGCAGTCGCTGGACATTCTCCCGATCGGCATCACCGGGCGTTTCTCGCTGCATTTCCACAGCCGGACAGGCGACACGATCGAAGTCGCCGTGATCGAAATCTATCCGGCGCCGTGACCGTCGCGCATTTTCATCACGACAAACAACACCGAAGGAGACAACGATGCAACTACCGATTCGCACAGCGTTCGCGCTGTCGCTCTGCATGTTCGTGCTGGCCGGTTGCGGCGGAGAAGCCGACGACACGTCGGCCGCCGCGCCCGGCGTGTCCGTGGCCGACTATGTCGTCCCGCGTGTGCCGAGCTGCAGCCCGGGCGATACGCCGGAGACCGCGCTGCAAGGGCAGGTTCCCGCCGCGTTACGACAGGCGGGATTCGGCGGCTTCAGCTGCAACCTCAAGCGCGTCAGCCAGGTTCAGGGCGAAGGTGCGTCGTGGTCGGCCGCCACCTATACCGACAGGAAAGGTCAGACCTGCTTCTATCACGCGACGATGGGCGCCAGCGCGCTGTTCGCCAATCCCGATGCGCCGCCGCGCGTGAACCCGGGCGTGCCGGTGATCGACATCACCCACCCGGCGCAGCCGGTGCGGGTGACTTCGCTGACCTCGACGTCGATGATCGATCCGTGGGAATCGCTGCGCGTGAACGTCGCGCGCGGGATCCTCGCTGCCGACAACGGCCTGGGCGGCGGCGGCGGTCCGGAGATCGACCTGTACGACATCGCTTCGGATTGCACGCGTCCGCAGTTGCTGGCCAGCGTGCCCGTCGGCACGGGCGAGGACGGCGGTATCGTACCGACGACCAAGTCGCTCGGTCACGAAGGCGGATTTTCACCCGACGGGCTCACGTATTACGTCGGCGGCGCCTTCACGAAAAGCTACTACGCGATCGACCTGACGGTGCCGACCCGGCCGAAGATGATTTCCGCGATCAGTCTGCCGGAGCTCGGCATGGGCAGCTTTTCGCACGGCCTGTCGGTGAGCCAGGACGGGACGCGCGCATACTTCGTCGCGTCGGGGAACGGCGGCGCGGCCGTCGGCATGGGCGCGCCGCCGCTGAACGATGCCAACGCGACCGGCGACAACGGCTTTTTCGTCGTCGACACCAGCGAAGTGCAGAGCCGGCGTCCCAACGCGAAGATGCACCGCATCGCGACCGTGCCGGTGCGGAACGGGAGCATTGCGCAGCATACGATCTCGTTCGCCGTGGCAGGCAAACCGTATCTGATCGAAGTCGACGAGGGCGGGGGCGGCGGGCTCCAGGACCCGGGCGCAACGGCCGTCAAGGCCGCGTGCAACGCCGGCGTGGCGCCATTCCCGATGGGGCACATCTACGACATGTCCAACGAAGCCGCGCCCCGGCTGGTGTCGGAGCTCCGGCTCGAAACGCACGCGATCGCGAACTGCAGCAAGGTCATTCCCGATATCGCAGGCCTGACCACGTTCACGTACGGCGCGCACTACTGCAGCGTCGATAACCGGCAAAACGCGACGGCGCTCGCGTGCAGTTACTTCAACTCCGGCATTCGCGTGTTCGACATCCGCGATCCGTCGAAGCCGAAGGAGATCGCGTACTACAACCCGGCTTCCGTGAAGTCGCCCGGCGCGGGCTCCGCGCACCTCATGTTCGGCCAGTACCGTGCGGGCGGGCCGGACTGGTGCGCGTCGCGTCTCGATTTCGATTTCGACCGCCATCTGCTGACCACCGCGTGCCAGGACAACGGCATGCTTGTGCTGTCGTTCGAGAACGGCAGTTGGCCGTTCCCGGAAAGCACGAAGGCAACGGAGATCGGAAATTGATGCGCTTTCACGGTGGCTGGCTGGTTTGCGCGATCGCGCTCGCGATGCCGCTGAGGTGTGCCGGTTTCGAAGCCGACGTGCACTTTGGCCTCACGCTGTGGCTCGCACGGCAGGCCGGCTTCGCGCCGCCCGACGCCGAGGCCATTGCACTCGCGGATCAGCGCAT
This sequence comes from Burkholderia sp. HMSC10F09, assembly GCF_001806955.1. Taxonomy (NCBI): domain Bacteria; kingdom Pseudomonadati; phylum Pseudomonadota; class Betaproteobacteria; order Burkholderiales; family Burkholderiaceae; genus Burkholderia; species Burkholderia sp. HMSC10F09. Next base: position 26,525 of record NZ_KV786935.1, on the reverse strand, counting down.
CGATGCAGGGTCGATCGAGTACATGACGTCTCCGCTGCAGTACGCGTGCCTGTCGCGCTTTCTTCCCGATGCCGTCGATGCGCAGGCTCGGCACTATCCGGGCACACGGACCGTGCCGGCCGATGCGCAGGCAAGAGCAGTCGCGCCCGGGGGGCCGGCGGCGCTCGCGCCCATCGACGCGGCGCTCGTCAAGGCGGGCGGCGGCAAGGCCGCGTTCATGCTGGGCGAATTCGGACGCGCGCTTCATGGCTGGCAGGATTCGTGGGCGCATCGCGGTGTGCCATCCGTTCCGGACTGGAGCCGCGACGGAATCATGTGCGATGCCGGCCTCGCGATGGCCGCTCCACTCGATCAACCCACGCCGTCGAGCCACGCGGCCGAACTGACCTGGCGTCGGGCGGCCGACGTGGAGTCGATGGCGCAGGCGACCTATCTTCAGATGACGAGGTATCCGAATATCAATGGAGCGGCGCGGCGGGCCGTACCGTGGGATCAGGTGCGGCAACGGCTTCCCGGGTTCATCGCCGCACGAACGAAGCGCGCCAAATCCGACTGGTTCGTCGCGAACGGTATCGCCGATACGTCGTTTCTCGACGGCATCAGTCTGCCTGACGGGCCCGCGTGGAAAGCCGTACGGTGGCGCGGGCGGCGCGACCTGCCCGTGCCGCTGCCGTCGGCGGTGCAGCCCGGCGTCGACAAGGACATCGTCGATTTCTACACGCGCTTTTTCAGCGACTGGGTCACGACGTCGCCGGTCGACAAGCGCTGGTTGCCCGCGATTTCGGCCGCGCGCGGGCAGAAGCCCGACAATGCGCTGGTCGACGCGCTCGTCGGATGGAGGCTGAGGGATCATGGTGCGTATCTGGCCGGCGAAGGTCTGCCTCGTTCTACGGCGCATTCGTCCTCGCCTGCGCGCAACCGCGCATCGTTCCAGGTGTTCACGTCACTGAACGATGCCGTGCTGCCGTTGATCGTCGAGGGCGAGAAACCGTCGCCCGTCCTGCCTTTCCTGATATTTGCGCTGCCGCGCTCGAGCGATGGCAACCTGCGCGCCGTTGCACTCGTCAAATTGCTCGACTCGCCGTACGACACCCTCGGGATCGTGTCGGAGAAGCGCAATGGAATCGGCTGGAAGGTGACGGGGTGGGTCTCGTCTGCCGACTACTGATCGGGAAAACGTCGAAATGTGTGACGACATCGCGCATGAATCGGCGCGCGCGCACGGCCGCGTCGGACGCTCCGCATCGTGCGGAAAGGGACGGTTGAGCGCCGCGCTCGCATCGATTGCCCTGTGCATGCCAACCGGAGCGAACGCGCATGCGTGGAACATCCCGTACTACCTCCCGGTGCCGTTGTGGCTGTATGCGTATGCGGCGACGGGCACGCTGATCGTGTCTTTCATGATCCTCGCGTTTGCGTCGGGTGCGCGCGCCCCCGAGCCGGGACGGCAACCGGAAACCCGGGCGAAAGCGCTGCGAATTCCGGCGTCGCTCATGAACGCAGGACAAATCGCGAGCGCGGTATTCGTCGCGCTCCTCGTCGTTGCCGGCATCGCGGGAACCGCGAATCCGTTCCTGAATCCTGCGATGTCGGGTTTCTGGATCTGGTTCTATCTGGGTGCTTTGTATGTCAGCGCGATACTGGGCGACGTTTATGCGTTCACCAATCCGCTTGCGCTGCTGTTGCGGGCCGCCTCACGCTGTTTGCCCGTGCTGGAACGCGGGCGCTATCGCTATCCGCCACGCGTCGCTTCATGGCCCGCGTTGGGCGGCTACATCGCGCTCATTGCGCTGGAACTGTTCGGGGCGGGACGGCCGCGCGACGTCGGTCTGTTCCTCGTCGTGTATGTCTTGTATGCGCTGACCGGTGCGTTCTGCTTCGGTCGCGAGCGCTGGCTTGCCCACGGCGATACGTTCGGCGTGCTGTGCAGGCTATGCGCGAGGCTGTCGCCGCTGAAATGGCGTCGGGCAGCCCGCGGTCACGTGATCGTGGAATGGAGAAACCCGATTGCCGACATGTCGCGCGACGGGCTGGCGGATACCAGCATCGTCGCGATGCTGTCGTTCATGCTGTCGTCTACCGCTTACGACGGGTTGCGCGATACGGCTACGTGGAACGGGTTCTTCTGGCGCAGTATCTATCCACACGTCGTCGATCTGTTTCCGTCGCTTGGCGGGCACTACGCCTTTTCAGCGGAAATTCTGCTGACGTGGCAATGGCTGGCGTTCGCGACCATCGGCATCGCGTACTACCTGGTGTTCCTCGGCTGCTGCACCGCGGGCGCGACCTGTACGCGGTCGTCTTCGGGCGGGGCGTTTTTCTCGCGGCAGTTCTGCCTGATACTGCTGCCGATCGCGTTTTTCTATAACGTCCGTCATTACTTCACGCTGTTCTGGGATCAAGGGCGGCAGATCGTCCGGCTCGTGTCCGATCCGCTGGGGCTCGGGTGGAATCTACTGCCGATGGCCGCCGCGGCCGATGAAGTGTCTGCGACTCAGGCGCTCATCGACGTCGGATACATCTGGCATGCGCAGGTGCTGTTGATTCTCGCGGGGCACGTCGTGAGCGTGATGCTCACGCACGCGATTGCCGCCCGGAGCGGCAGTCGGGCAGGAAGGTCGACCGTCGGCCAGTTGCCGCTGCTGGTGCTGACGATCGCATTGACGATCACCGGCCTGTGGATTCTCTCGCTTCCGCTGGCGTAGCGGTGGCGGCGCGCGGCTTGAGTGCGGACGGCGACACACCCCATCGCTTGCGAAATGTCGCCGAAAAGTGGCTGGCCGACGAGAAGCCACAGTCGAGCGCGGCTTCCGTCACGTCGCATTCTCCTCGCTCGATCAGACGGCGGGCCGCTTGAAGGCGATTCTCGATGATGTACTGGTGCGGCGTCAGTCCGTTGGCCTTTCTGAAGCTCCGAATGAACGAATAGAGATCGCCCGGATAGCCGACGGCATCGGCCACCATCGTCAGCGTCAGGGGGCCGCGGAAATGGTCCCTGATGTATTCGCCGGCCTTGTGCATCATGCCGGCACGCGCATATTGCTTCGCCTGTGGCCGCGACTCCAGATGCAGCATACGGTGCAGCGCGGCGCATCCGAGCGCCTCCGCGTAGGTCGGCCCCTGCGGCATCCCCGCGACGGCATCTTCATGGAGGCTGCGGACGATTTGCGCGAGCAGGTCGTCGATTACGTCCATCCGGAGCGTTGCCGACGCAAACCACACGTCGCTTTGCAGTCCCGTCCGCGACAGCCATGACGGTTCGAAGTGGACGCTGATCCATTCGATTTCATCGGACCACCGGCCGGAAAACGAAAAGCCGGGCGGAACGTAAGCCAGCGGCCCGTGGATGCGGGCCCGTGTCCACCGGCCATCGGTCGTTCGCAGTTCGAGCGTCGCCGGCGCCCGCAGGTACATGGCCAGGATCGGGCCGGTCGTCTCCAGATCGACGATTTCCGTTGCGCCGGCGATGTAGTGCTCGATTGATACCGCGGCGAACGATGGTGCGACGGGCTGCCTTTTCCACTTGTGCGGCGGATGCCAGCTTACGCGGCTTCCGTTCGGCGCAAGCGCGCAGACGTCCCTCATGGCTGGCCGGCTGATCACGCGTTCTCCTTTCGTCCGATCTGGCGAGCGATTCATGACATGCGATTCGATGCCGCGACGGCTTCGTGCGAGCGAACCCACTGTAGGCCGCGATGCTTACTGGATACTTACCTGACGACGTGTGCGCGCCGGGCGGCGTGACCGCCCCGTAATGGCGGCTGCAGCGGCTTTTTGCCGCCACCGCTACGGACGGTCGACGGTACCCTGCAACGCCCGCAGCAGTTCTCCTGCCGCCTTGCCGAGCCCCGTATGCTTCGGCCTGCGCAAATACACCGGCAGTGGCAGCCCGTTGCGGATGTTCGCGAAGCGCAGCGGCACCAGTTCGCGCGCGGCGACATGCGCGCCGATCGCCGATTCCGGCAAGTTTGCCCACCCGTGCCCGGCCTTGACGAGCGCGATCGCGGTTGCCATGTCGGTCACTTTCCACGTGCGGTTGCCGATCACGGGGCGCACGTCGGTCAGCGGCCGGTCCGGATCGGCGATCACGATCTGCCGGAAGCCCGACAGCTGCTCGATCGCTTCCGGATGCGCGGCTTCGGCGATCAGCGGACGAGTCGGCGCGGCGACCGCGACGAGCGTCTCGGTCCACAGCGCGTGGATCTGTTCCTGCGGATGAAGATCGAGCCCGCCGTACGCGACGCACAGATCGACGGCGCCGCGATGCAGTGCATCGACGATCGCGTCCTGCGGCGCGGTGACGATGCTGACCGCTAGCGCTGGATATGTCGCGGAGACTGCCGCGAGCGCGCGTGCGACGGGCGCGCCGTCGACCTCCGCCGCGAGACCGAGCCGCAGCGTGTCCTCGACGCCTTCCGACAGATGCTGCGCATGCGCGCGCAGCGCGTGCAGCCGCTCGGCAATCGCGCGCGCATCGGGCAGCAGCGCGGCCATTGCGGCCGTTGGTGTCGGTTCGCGCGTGCCGCGGTCGAACAGCACGAGGTCGAGCTCGGCCTCGAGATTCGCGATCGCCATGCTGACCGCCGACGGCGTGCGCCCGAGCGCGCGCGCGGCCGCCGAGAACGAGCCCTTGTCGATGACGGTCAGCAGCATGTCGATATGGTCGCTGGTCAGCATGCAATGCCTCCTGTCAGAAAAATTGAAAGGACCTGACTTTTGCAGGCGGGGGACGCGCTGCTAGTCTCGCCACCTTGTTCGATTCGAAGGGAGCGATTCATGCAGGGCTGGAAGAGACGCGTCGTCTACGTGGTGATGTTCGAGGCGCTCGGGGTCCTGATCGCATCGACGGTGCTCGGCGCGTTGAGCGGCGCGAGCGTGGAGACGAGCGGTCTGCTCGGCGTCATGATCTCGACGACGGGCGTCACCGTCAATTTCGTCTACAACCTTGCGTTCGAGGCGTGGGAGCGGCGGCGCGCGGCGACGACGCGCACGGTCGGTCGCCGCGTCGTGCATGCGGTCGGATTCCAGGTCGCGCTCGTGACCTTCCTGATTCCGCTGATCGCGTGGTGGCTCGATGTATCGCTGCTCCAGGCGTTCCTGTTCGACGCCGTGCTGATCGTGTTCTTCCCGATCTTCACGTTCGTGTACAACTGGTCGTTCGATTGCGTGTTCGGCCTGCCGGATGCGGTGACGCGCAACGGCGAGCCGGCGGCTTGAAGCCGCGCGCTGCGTGTATGGCGAAACGGAGGCGTCGGCGATGCACGCCGGATGATGAAGACGCGACGCGGGCGGTCCCCGCGTCGTCCTTGGCGAGGATCACGGCAAGGCGGCCCCGAAGCCGCCCGACACGACGGCGCGCTTAAGCCGCGACGAACTCGTGCACGAAGCGGTTGAACACGGCCGGGCTTGCCGCGTTCATCCCGTGCGACGCGCCGGCGACGGTCTGCCGTTGCGCGTTGGGGATCCATTGCGACAGCGCCTCGACGTTGTTGCGGAACATCTTCGGGCTGCGCTGGCCGTCGATCAGCAGCGTGCGGCAGGCGATATCGCCCGCGGTGCTCGCCGAATACGCGGGCAGCGGATCGCGCAGCTGCTTCGGCAGCGTGCTTGCGTTGTCGATCGCCATCGCGCGGAAGCGCGGCGTGCTCTTCTTCCACGCACCGGGCAGGCTCACCGAATCGACGAACATTTCGAGGCCCGCCTCGACGCTGCCGCTGCCGATCAGCTCCACCGCCTTCGCCCGTAGCGCCATGGCGGCCGCCGGCAGCTTCGCCTCTTCTCGCACGCCGTCGCGCTGCAGCGGGCCGCCCGGATCGGCAAGCGTCAGCGATTCGACGAGGTGCGGATGCTGGCGCGCGACGTTGAACGCGACGCTGCCGCCGCGCGAGTGGCCGACGAGATGCACGGGGCCGAGATCGAGTGCGTCGATGAATTCGGCAAGCTCGTCGACGTGGTTCTGCCAGCCGAACTCGTCCTGGATGCCGGCTTCGACGGCCGGCCAGTAGTGGCTGAGGCTCGGCGCAATGCAGCGATAGTGGGCCGACAGCGCGGCGAGCTGCGGATCCCAGTAGCGGTAATCGCACAGCGAACCATGAACGAACACCATCGGCGCGCCGCTGCCCCGCTCGACATACGGCAGGCTGATGCCCGACGAAAGCGTCGCAAATTGCAGGTCGGGGTTCGCGAGCACCGAAGGCTCGATTCGCATGTTCATGACTGAAAGACTCGAAGGTGCGTCAACACGACGCAACTATGCCTCAGGGCGAGCTGCAAGCAAAACGCATAATTTTCATCGTGACGATCAATTTTATTGATGGATCGGGCGCAAAGCCTTGTCGGAACAAGAGGGTAGGCGATCGGCTTACGGCCATCGGCGTGCCGACGTTCAGCCGGTCCATGAAGGTGTCGACCCGGTGCCTGGCCGCGACGGTGACAGTGCGGATCGAGATATCCAGTCATATCGAGATATACAGGCGAGCAGCGGCGTTACGATTGCGGCTTTCCGCGGGGGCAGTCAGACCTACGGTCCGGGCTTCGTCCCGGCGAGAACGAGAACTCGATATCGGAGCTGGCTGAACCGCCACAGATTTTGTTTTGGGAAGTAAGATGAAGCGTATGGCTTGCGCCCTTCTAGGCTTCGTATGGGGACTTCTCGTGACGGGGGCATCGTTCTATGTTTTCAACCGCCAGGACTGGGCCAAGCCGTCACGCCCGGCAGTCGGTTGCGGCGAGTCCTGCGCATCTCACGGTGGCTTGGTCGCGACGATGCTCTTCATTCTTCTATGGCCATCGATCGCGTGTGCAGTGCTCAATGCTATTGCCTACAGACGTTGGTCATTACGCAAATGGTGCATCGCGTTCGTCGTCGTGACCCTGTTGGCAATTCTGTTTCATCTCGCCACCTACGTGACCTGATCGATCAGTCGCACCGATAACGGATGAAATACCCCCGCGATCGTTATGCCGGGTTTCGCATGAATCACCGCACCGCCAACACCGGCGCCGTCTTCACCTCGACCGGCAGATCGTTGTCGGCCGCGAACTGCATCGCGAAGTCGAACGCATCCACGCACACGGCGCGCAATTCGCCCGACACGAACAGGCATTTGACGCCGCCGTCGACGACCGGCATCGCCAGCCGCGACAGCGCACCCGGATAACCGGGCCGCCGTTCGCCGACGAACAGCGTGATGACGCCCGCGAGGCGCTCGGGCCAGTCGCTCGGTCGGAAGGTTTTCCGCGCGTGCGTGATGCCGCGGATCAGGTAGCCGTCGATGCGGCCGTGCTCGGTGATGTCGATGCGATCCATGCCGGTGCGTGTCCTCGTTCGCGTCATTCGCCGCCGTCAGGCGCCGTGTCGCCGCGCGCGGGAATCCGCAGGTGGCGCAGCTTGTGATACAGCGTTTTCTTCGGCATCCCGAGCGCGATGCTCGCGTCCGCGACGTTCCCGTGGTGACGCCTCAGCATGTCCTCGATCAGCATCCGCTCGAAATACGCGAGCTGTTCGGCGAGCGTGCCGCTCGTCGGGCGCGGGCCGTCGCCCGACAGCAGGCTGTCGCCGGTCAGCCCGAGCACGAAGCGATCCGCGACGTTCTGCAGCTCGCGTACATTGCCGGGCCACGCATGTGTCATCAGTTCGGACACCTGCGCGGCGGTGACGACCGGCGCCGGCTGGCCGAAGCGCCGCGCGGCCGCGAGCACGAAATGCTCGAACAGCAGCGGCACGTCCTCGCGGCGCTCGCGCAGCGGCGGCAATTCGATCTGCGCGACGTTCAGCCGGTACAGCAGATCCGCACGAAAACGTCCGTCAGCCGCGAGTTCGGCGAGATCGGCCTTCGACGCGGCGATCACGCGGCAGTCGACCGGAATCAGCTCGTTCGCGCCGAGCCGCTCGACCACGCGTTCCTGCAGCACGCGCAGCATCTTGATCTGTAGCGGAATCGGCATCGTCTCGATCTCGTCGAGAAACAGCGTGCCGCCCTGCGCCCATTCGATCTTGCCGATCCGCTTCTTGATCGCGCCGGTAAACGCGCCGGCCTCGTGGCCGAACAGCTCGCTCTCGAAGATCTGCTCGGGCAGCCCGCCGCAGTTCAGCGCGACGAAATGCGCATCGCGCCGGCCACCGAAATCGTGCAGGCTGCGCGCGATCAGCTCCTTGCCGGTGCCGGTCTCGCCGGTGATCAGCACCGACACCGACGTATCGGCGAGGCGCAGGATCTTCTTGCGTACGTCGGCCATCGCGGGCGACTTGCCGAGCACGAGCGCTTCGATTCCCTGCCAGTTGTTCAGTACCGCGCGCAGCCCCTGCACCTCGAGCGTGAGGCGGCGCTTCTCGACCGCGCGCGCGACGCGGCCCGCGATCAGGTCCGACGAAAACGGCTTCTCGATGAAGTCGTACGCGCCGTCGTGCATCGCGCCGACCGCCGTCGAGATGTCGGCGTGACCGCTGATCAGCACGACGGGAATCTGCGCATCGACGGCCATCACGCGTTCGAGCAGCTGCAGCCCGTCGATGCCGGGCATCCGCACGTCCGACACGATCACGACCGGCGCGCCGGGCGCGACCTGCGCAAGCGCGTCGGCCGCCGACGCGAACGCCTGCACCGGAAACCCGGCCAGCGCGACGGCCTGCTCGACGCCGATCCGGACGTTTTCATCGTCCTCGACGACCAGCACGCGGATTTCATCTTCCATGTTCTGTCCTTTGCGGCGTGGCCGCCGCGAATTCGATGGTGAACTGCGCACCGCCGCCGTCACGATTCGTCGCGGCGATCTTCGCGCCGAATCCTTCGACGATCCGCGACGTGATCGCTAGCCCGAGTCCGAGGCCCTGGCCGCGCGGCTTCGTCGTGACGAACGGCTCGAACAGGTGCGGCAGCACGTCGGGTGCGATGCCGGCGCCGGAATCCGTCACGCTGAAGCGTACGCGCCCGTGCGCGTCCGGGGCGTCGGCGGCAATGGCGATGCGGCGCACCGGCGCATCGTGAACGGCATCGAGAGCGTTGCCGAGCAGGTTCACGATCACCTGCTGCAGCTGGCTCGATTCGGCTGACACCGTCGTGCCGGCCGGAATGTTCACGTCGAGCTGAACGCCTTCGTCGCGCAGCCGCGCATCGTAGATCAGCCGCGCATGCGCGACGGCTTCGTTCAGCGACACCGCGACGCGCTCGACGTCGGGCTTGCGCGCGAACGTCTTCAGTTCGCCGGTGAGCACCGCCATCCCGTCGACGAGCTTGCCGATCCGCTCGAGATTCGCGAACGCTTGCGCCGGCTGATTGCGCTCGAAGAACGTGCGCGCGTTGTCGCACAGCGTGCGGATCGCGACGAGCGGCTGGTTCAGTTCGTGCGTGAGGCCGGCCGCCATCTGCCCGAGCACGGCGAGCTTGCCGGCGTGCACGACTTCCTGCTGCGAATCGCGTAGCCGCTGCTCGGTGCGCTCGCGCTCGACGATCTCGCGCTGCATCCGCTCGTTCGCCTCGGTGAGCGCCGCGGTGCGCTGCGCGACGGTCAGCTCGAGCCGATCGTTCGCGCGGCGCAGCGCGTCCTGCGCGTTCAGTCGCGCGGCGATCGCCCGGCGCCGCTGGATTGCATACCCGACCAGCAGTGCGACGATCAGGAACGCACCCGTCACGAACACGAACGCCGTCTGCTGCTGGCGGCGCGCGCCGGCGGTGTCGAGCAGCACCATCAGCGAATCGCCGGCCTGCGGCGCGGGACGCGACATCACGAGGTAGCGCACGGTGCGCCCCGCGCGATGCGGATCGGGAAGCGTGCCGAACCACGCCGCCGCGCTGTGCTCGCCGATGCGGCGGTACGGCAGCGCGTCGACGGTGCGGCCCGCATACTGGCGCGACGCCTGGATATCGCGCTGCTGCTGCGCGGTGATCGGGCGCAGTGCCGTGAATTTCCATGCGGGTTCGGTCGAGATCACGACGACGCCGTTGCCGTCGACGACCATCGCCGCGACACCGGGCGCGCGCCACGCGGATTCGAGCGGATCGACGCTGATTTTCGCGGCCGCGACGCCGATCGGCGTACCGCCGTCGCGCACCGCGCTCGCGAAATAGACGCCCGGCACGCCGGTGTTCGTGCCGATCCCGAAGAAGCGGCCGCTGCCGCGCGCGAGCGCATCCTTGAAATACGGCCGGTACGACACGTTCGTGCCGACGAAGCTGACCGGCTCGTTCCAGTTGCTCGCGGCGATCACGTCGCCGCGCAGATCGATTACGTCGACCGCGCCGCTGCCTGCGTCGCGGTTCACGGCTTCGAGATAGACGTCGACCGGATGCAGCAGGTCGCGCGCCTGTTGCGGCGACGCCTTCAGCAACGCACGCACGCTGTCCTGCCGCGCGACCAGTGCGGGCAGGATCTCGAAGCGGCCGAGTTCGCTCTTCAGGCTCGATGCGTAGAGGTCGAGCCGATGCGCGCCGGCTTCCTCGAGCGCGTCGATCGCGCGTTCCCACGCGAAATCGACGACCGCGCCCGCGACGCCGACATACAGCACGGCCGCCGACGCCCAGCCCCACCACGGGATTCCCTTGAAGCTCTTCTGCACGTTCGCCCTCATCGAAGCCCGCAATCGGTTGCCGCAGCGGCCGTCCAATTGGCCGTCCAACTGGCCGTCCAACCGGCCGTCCAACTGGCCGTCCTCAACGACACGCGCCGCGCGCCGGTCGGCCCGGCGGCGGCGCGTGCGACGCGGCGTGCGCGACGATGCGCGCGGCCGTGCGTCATCCGAAGTGCGCGAGCAGGATCAGCGTGACCGTGACGACGATCGCGCCGCCGATGCGGGTGGCGATCTGCGCGAACGGCATCAGCTGCATCCGGTTCGCGGCGGTCAGGATCGCGACGTCGCCGGTGCCGCCTTGCCCGCTGTGGCAGGCGTTCACGATTGCGGTGTCGATAGGGTACATCTTCAACAGGCGGCCGACCACGAAACCGGTGCCCATCAGCGTCGCGACGGTCGCGACGATCGTCACGACGTTGACGAGCGTGAACGCGGCGGTCAGCTTGTCCCACGGCGTCATCGCGACGCCGATCGCGAACAGCAGCGGATACGTGACGGCAGTCGAGAAGAACTTGTAGACGACGAACGCGCCTTCCTGGAGCGGCGGCGACACGGCGCGCGCGAGCTTCACGAGCACCGCGAGGAACAGCATCGCGACCGGCGCCGGCAAGCCGAACAGCTTGTGCGCCATCAGCCCGACGAGGTACAGCGTGATCGCCGTGATGCCGGCGCCCGCGATATGCGTCACGTCGACGAGGCCGCGCTTTTCCTCGTGTTCCGGCGTCATGTCGCCGGTTTCGCCGACCTGCAGGCGGCCGTTGCCGGTCAGATGCGGCAGGCGCTTGCCGAGCATGTCGAGCGCGCCCGACAGAATGATCGCGGTGAGGCTGCCGAGCATCACCGACGGCAGCACCATCGCGAACATCTCGCCTTGCGGCAGATGCAGGATTTCCGAATAGCCGATCGACAGCGGGATCGCGCCTTCGCCGACGCCGCCCGCCATGATCGGCACGACGATGTACAGCAGCGTGTGGCGCGCGCCGAGGCCGAGCGCGGTACCGACCGCCGTGCCGACGATCGCCGCGGCGACCGAGCCGAGCGCGAGCGGCACGAAGATCTTCAGGAAGCCCTGGATCAGCACGCGGCGATCCATGCTCAGGATGCTGCCGACGATGATCGATGCGATGAACAGGTACAGGAAGTTCGTCGACTTCGTGAATTCGACGGTCAGGTTCAGTACCGGCTTCGGCAGCACGTGATAGTAGGTGAGCGCCGACGGCACGAAGGTCGCGAAGATCGCGGCCGCGCCGATATTGCGCAGCAGCGGCAGACGCTTGCCGAGTTCCGCACAGGTGAAGCCGAAGAACGCGAGCACCGCGATCGCCATCGAGATTTCGCCGGGCACCTTGCCCGTCACCGCAAAGCCGACGATCAGCGCGAACAGGATGAGGTAGACCGGCAGCGGAATGATGCCGATGCGGATTTCCATCAGCTTCCACCAGCCTTCGGGCCAGAAGCGCGTGCGCGCGGCCGAACCGGCGTCGACGACCGATTCCGGATGGGACGGGGTAGGGATTGAGGTCTGCAAGACGTGTCTCCTGATGTTGGCATGCCGACGCCGGTGCGCGGCATCGTGTGCGCTCTATTACGCAACCGCCGTGCCAGGATTGCGTCGCTCGATGCGCACATAACGCATTGATTTAAAAGGCGTTAGTTTCATCTGCAGAAAGCCGCCTCGAAGGGCCGTTCCGAGATTTCGGAAAACGCGCCGGCGGCAGGCCGAGATTTCGGCCAGGTGCGCCGCCGCCCGCGCCGCACGCCGGTTCGCGCGCCATATCGCCGGATGCGATTTTCTTCGCACAATCGCTTCGTAGACCGCCCCCGTGCCGCTCTCTATCATCGGCTGATCCTTTTCCGATACCGCGACTGTCCGGAGAACGCCTGCGCGTTCGCCGCGGCGTCGCGCATTCGTCGATTCCTCGTTGCACAGGAGAGTGGTTCCCATGCCGCATGCCGTTTTGTCCGTCCGCTTCGTCGCTGCGCGGGTCGCGCGCACCGCCCGGCTGTTCGCGACTGCGCTGTTCGCCGCGTCGCTCGGCATCGCGCTGCCGAACGGCGCGCACGCCGATTCCGCGCCGCTGAAGGTCGGCATCGCGACGAGTCCGCAGATCGATGCGCTGAAGGTCGCCGCGAAGGAGGCGAAGGCGCAGGGTCTCGACGTGAAGATCATCGAATTCACCGACTGGAATACGCCGAACGCGGCACTCGCGAACAAGGACATCGACGTCAACTACTTCCAGCACATCCCGTTTCTCGAGAACGCGAAGAAGCAGGGCGGCTACGACTTCGTCGCGATCGCGCCCGGCACGATCATGAAGATCGGCCTCTATTCGAAGAAGGTGAAAAGCTTCGGCGAGCTCAAGGACGGCGCGAAGGTCGCGATCGCGAACGATCCGGTCAACGGCGGCCGCGGCTTGCTGCTGCTGCAGCGCGCGGGGCTCATCACGCTGAAACCGGGCGTCGACTATCGCGCGACCACGCGCGACATCGTCGCGAACCCGAAGCATCTGAAGATCGTGCAGCTCGAGGCGTCGCAGCTCGCGCGTTCGCTCGACGACGTCGATCTCGCGCAGGGCTATCCGAGCTTCATCAAGCTTGCCGGCACGACGGACCCGAACAGCGCGCTGCTGTTCGACGGCACCGAGAACAAGAACTTCGCGATTCAGTGGGTCGTGCGCCCCGACAGCGTCAACGATCCGCGCATCCGCAAGTTCATCGCGATCTACCAGCATTCGCCGGCGGTGCGCAAGGCGCTCGATAACGCGTTCGGCTCGCTGTACGCGGTCGCATGGTGACGGAGGCGCATATGGCGAATCGCAAGAAGATCCTGCTCAACGCGTTCAACATGAACTGCGTCGGGCACATCAATCACGGGCTGTGGACGCATCCGCGCGACCGCTCCGCGCATTACACCGATCTCGACTACTGGACCGATCTCGCGAAGACGCTCGAGCGCGGCAAGTTCGACGGCATCTTTCTCGCGGACATCGTCGGCGTGTACGACGTGTTCGGCGGCGGCCCCGAGGTCGCGCTGCGTGAATCGGTGCAGGTGCCGGTCAACGATCCGCTGCTGCTCGTGCCGGCGATGGCGCAGGTCACGCGGCATCTCGGCTTCGGCGTGACCGCGAATCTCACGTACGAGCCGCCGTATCTGTTCGCGCGCCGGATGTCGACGCTCGATCATCTGACCAAAGGCCGCATCGGCTGGAACATCGTGACCGGTTATCTCGACAGCGCCGCGCGCGGGATGGGGCTGGCGCGACAGATCGGCCACGACGACCGCTACGAGCGCGCGGACGACTATATGGACGTCGTCTACAAGCTGTGGGAGCAGAGCTGGGACGACGACGCGGTGATTCGCGACGCGCGCGCACGCGTGTTCGCGCGGCCCGACAAGGTGCGGCGCGTGAAGCACGACGGGCCGTTCTATTCGATCGATGCGATCCACCTGAGCGAGCCGTCGCCGCAGCGCACGCCGGTGCTCTATCAGGCCGGATCGTCCGCGCGCGGCGTCGAGTTCGCAGGCCGTCATGCGGAGTGCGTGTTCGTCAACGGCCAGAGCAAGGCCGCGGCGCGCGCGGCGGCGCTCGACATTCGCGCGGCGGCCGCGCGGCAGGGCCGCGATCCGGCATCGATCCGCATCTTCGCGGGCGTGAGCGTCGTCACGGCCGAGACCGAACGGCTCGCGCGCGAGAAGTTCGACGAGTACCGGCGCTATGCGAGCCCGGAAGCGGGACTCGCGCATTTCGCGAGCTCGACCGGCATCGACTTCGCGAAGTACGGCCTCGACGAGCCGATCTCGTATGTGAAGACCGACTCGATCCAGTCGGCCGTCGACGCGATCTCGCGCAAGAGCACGAGCGGCGCGTGGACCGTGCGCCGCATGCTCGAGCAGATGTCGCTCGGCGGCCGCTATGCGCCGATCGTCGGTTCGCCGTCGCAGGTCGCCGACGAGCTGCAGTCGTGGATCGACGAGACCGGCATCGACGGCTTCAACCTGACGCGCACGGTGATGCCTGAATCGTTCGAGGATTTCGTCGACTGGGTCGTGCCCGAGCTGCAGAACCGCGGCGTCTACAAGGAAGACTACGATCCCGCGCCGACGCTGCGCCAAAAGCTGTTCGGCGCGGGCGCGCGGCTGCCGGCGTGGCATACGGGCGCGCAGCACCGGCCGGCCGCCGCGCGCGAATCCGCGCATGCATGACGATTACGGGAGCAAGCGATGACGCATTGGTTCGATACGCTGGGATTCATCGATGCAGCGGCCGCGCAGGCCGGCGCGCACGCCCAGGCGCGCGTGCAGTCGGCTGAGGCGACGAGCGGCGCGGCCGTCTCGCTCGAGCACGTCGGCAAGGTATTTGCATCGCCGCGCGGGCAGGCCGCCGCGCTGCGTGACGTGACGCTCGACGTACGGCGCGGCGAGGTGTTCGGCATCATCGGCCGCAGCGGCGCCGGCAAATCGACGCTGCTGCGGCTGATGAACGGGCTCGAGCGCCCGAGTTCGGGGCGCGTGCGCGTGCAGGGCGTCGACGTCGGCACGCTCGACGAGGACGGCCTCGTCGCGCTGCGCCGCCGGACCGGGATGGTGTTTCAGCACTTCAACCTGCTGTCCGCGAAGACGGTATTCGAGAACGTCGCGCTGCCGCTGAAGATCGCCGGCGTGCCGAAGGCCGAGCGCACGCGCAAGGCCGAAGCGCTGCTCGAACTGGTCGGGCTTGCCGCGAAGCGCGACGCCTATCCGGCGAGCCTGTCGGGCGGCCAGAAGCAGCGCGTCGGCATTGCGCGCGCGCTGGTGCACGACCCCGAGGTGCTGCTGTGCGACGAAGCGACGTCGGCGCTCGATCCCGAAACCACGCAGTCGATTCTCGCGCTGCTGGCGGACATCAACCGCCGCCTCGGGCTGACGATCGTGCTGATCACGCATGAAATGGAGGTGATCCGCGCGGTGTGCGACACGGTCGCGGTGATCGAGCAGGGCGAAGTCGTCGAGACGGGCCCGGTATGGCGCGTGTTCGGCAATCCGCAGCACGGCGCGACGCGCGCGCTGCTCAGCACGCTCGTGCACGACCTGCCGGCCGAACTCGCGGCGCGCGTGCAGCCGCTGCACGACGAGGCCGCGCTGCCCGACGGCGCGCAGATCGTGCTCGACGTCCGCTATACGGGCGAGAGCGGCGGCGAGCCTGACGTCGGCGCGCTCGCGGCGGCGCTCGGTGGTTCCGTGCGGTTCCTGCACGGCGGCATCGAACGCATCCAGGGCCATGCGCAAGGCCGTCTCGTGATCGCGGCAGCGCCGCCGCGCGCGGACGATGCGGGCGTCGCGCCCGTGCGCGGCGCGGTCGCCGCGCTGCTCGAACGCGCGCGCCGGCATGCGAATCACGCGGAGGTGCTCGGCTATGTTTGAACTGTGGTGGCCCGAACTGCTCGACGCGATCCGCGACACGCTGTCGATGGTCGCCGCGTCGGCCGCGATCGCTGCGCTGCTCGGCATTCCGCTCGCGGTGGTCCTCGTGACGACCGCGCCGGGTGGCATCTACGAACGGCGCGGCGTCAACGCCGTACTCGGCGCGCTCGTAAACGTGTTCCGCTCGACGCCGTTCATCATCCTGCTGGTTGCGCTGCTGCCGTTTACGCGCGTGCTGATCGGCACGACGATCGGCGTGTGGGCGGCCGTCGTACCGCTGTCGATCGCCGCGATTCCGTTCTTCGCGCGGATCGCCGAAGTGAGCCTGCGCGAAGTCGATCGCGGGCTCATCGAAGCCGCGCTCGCGATGGGCGCGAAGCGGCGTCACATCGTGTGGCACGTGCTGTTGCCCGAAGCGCTGCCCGGCATGCTCGGCGGCTTCACGATCACCGTCGTCGCGTTGATCGGTTCGACCGCGATGGCCGGCGCCGTCGGCGCGGGCGGGCTCGGCGATCTGGCGATCCGCTACGGCTACCAGCGTTTCGACACCGCCGTGATGGCGACCGTGATCGTGATCCTGATCGCGCTCGTCTCGGCCGTGCAATTCACGGGCGACCGCCTGGTCCGACGCGTGACCCGGCGCGCTTGAACGGCGCCGCGCGCGCCTGCCCGCTTCATCAACGATCCTGAGAGACCGAATCATCATGACTTTGCCCATCGGCGCACCGCGCGAATGGAACGGACAATTCGAGGAAGCGCTATTCGTCGACGTCGCGCGACGTCATCGTCCCGACTTCCCGGACAAGCTCGCGGCGCCGCCGCGCGAACCGCGCACGGCGGACGAAGTGGCCGCCGTCGCCGACTACTACACGAAGATGGCGTCGCACGACCTGTTCATCGTGCAGGTCGTCGCGAAGGCGATCGATACGCTGTTTCGCGACGATCCGCACTTTCAACTGATCCTGTCGCGCCAGCTCGGCGACGACGGCGCGCATGCAGCGATCGGCCGCGAACGCGTGACCGAGCTGACCGGTCGCGATCCGCTGCCGGACGTCGACCGGCTCGTCGCCGCGCACTGGGCGCGCATCGGCGATCTCGCGGTGCGCGACCTCGCCGGCTTTCTCGCCTTCGAATGGCATTACGAGCTGCACATCCTCGCGAAGCTGTGGATTCAGCGCAAGACCGGCCGCATCGCGGACGGCGCGATGCGCGAGCACGGCGAGAACCGGATCCGGCCGGACGAGGAATGGCATCGCGTACAGATCGTCAACTGGTGGTTCGCGACGCTGGCCGCGCTGCCTGCGGCGGAGCGCGATGCGCTGATCGATCGCGTGATCGCGGCCGACGAACAGATGCAGGCGCGCCTCGACGGCTATCTGCACGACGAATACGCGCACACCGCGCACGTGTTCGGCGCCGATATCGCCGACTACCGCGCGATCTACGACGACTGGCGGCGCGAAATGCTGTCGCGGCTGACGGGCCGTCGTCTCGACGCGCTCGTGCCGTTGTCGCGCGATAGCGTCGGTCAGGAACACGATCGGGAAGTCGTCGCATGAACGATCCACGCGGCCCGGCGACGCTTGCGCGCGACGACGATTCGTCCGTGCTCGACCGCGATGCGCTCGCGCGCACGATCGACGCATTGCGCGACACGGCGGCCGTACGCGACCGCGCGGGCGGGCATGCGGCGCGCGAGAAGCAGTGGCTCGCCGACGCCGGCTTGCTGACGCTCGCGGTGCCGCGCGCATTCGGCGGGCGCGGCGCCGAGTGGCCGGCGATCTACGATGCGATTCGGCAGATCGCGCGCGTCGACAGCGCGCTCGCGCATCTGGTCGGGTTCCAGTGCCTGCAGGTCGTCAGCATCGACGTGTGGGGCAACGCCGCGCAGCGCGAACGCTATCTGCGCGGCACGGTCGAGCATCGCTGGTGGTGGGGCAATGCCGTCAATCCGCTCGACACGCGGCTCGTCGCGACCGCGACGCCCGACGGCGGCTACCGGCTCGACGGCGTGAAAGGGTTTTGCTCGGGCACGCGCGGCTCGCAGCGGATGACGGTGTCCGCGCACGATCGCGACACCGGGCGCACCGTGTTCGGCGTCGTGCCGACCGATCGCGACGGCATCACCGTCAACGACGATTGGGATCCGATCGGCCAGCGTCAGACCGACAGCGGCAGCGTGCGTTTCGACGCGGTGACGCTCGCGCCCGACGAAGTGCTGCACCGCTCCGAGTCGCCGCCGACGCCGCGTGCGACGCTGCGCACGCTGGTGTCGCAGCTCGTGCTGACGAACCTGTTCGTCGGGCTCGCCGAAGGCGCGCTCGAGGCCGCACGCGATTACGTGCTGCAGCATGGGCGGCCGTGGATTCACGCGGACGTCGCGCATGCGAGCGACGATCCGTATACGCTGCAGCGTTTCGGCGACATGCGCGTGCAGGCAGTGGCTGCGGCATCGCTTGCCGACCGCGCGGCACGTGCGCTGCAGCATGCATGGGTGCAGCACGACACGCTGAGTGCCGATGCGCGTGCGGAAGTCGCGCTCGCCGTATCGGAAGCGAAGATCGTCGCGCAGCGTGCGGCGCTCGCGAACGGCGAAGCGTTGTTCGACGCATGCGGCGCCCGCGCGACGGGCGCGTCGCTCGCGCTCGACCGCTTCTGGCGCAACGCGCGTACGCATACGCTGCACGATCCGCTCGACTATCGGCTGCGGGACGTCGGCCGGTTCGCGCTGACGGGCACGCTGCCGCAGGCGTCGCTCTATACGTGACGACACGATCGACGCCGTCGCGCGCGCGTCAGGTCGCGGGCAAAGCGTCGGCCAGCGCGCGCATCGCGTCGGCCGTCTGCGCATTCGCCGGGAAAAACGCCTCGATTGCCAGTTCCGACAGCGTCACGTCGACCGGCGTACCGAACACGGTCGTCGTGCTGAAGAACGTCAGTTCGCCGGCCGCGGTGCGCAGGCGCAGCGGCACCGCGATATCGGCATAGTCGGTGCGCGTGTGCGTCTCGTCGGGCTGGCCGGGCGGCGCCGGATACGCGGCGAGTTCGTCGCGCAGCGTATGCAGCGTGCGGTCGCCGCTCGCGTCGATCTGCCGTTGCAGGCGATGCAGGATGTGCGCGCGCCATTCCTGCCAATTGACGATCTGCGACGCGAGACCATCCGGATGAAGACTCAGCCGCAGGACATTGACGGGCGGCTGCAGCAATGCCGGATCGGCCTGCGCGACCAGCGCGCCGAGCATGCGGTTCGCGGCCAGCAGCGTCCAGTGACGATCGACCGCGAGCGCCGGATACGGCTCGTGACCGCGCAGCACCGCTTCGACCGCATGGCGTGCGGCGTCGAGCTGCGGATCGGAGAACGGCCGTTCGCGAAACAGCGGCGCGTAGCCGGCCGCGACGAGCAGCGCGTTGCGTTCGCGCAGCGGCACGTCGAGACGCTCGGCCAGATGCAGCACCATCTCGCGGCTCGGCTGCGCGCGGCCCGATTCGACGAAGCTCAGATGGCGCGCGGACACGTCGGCTTCGAGCGCGAGCGCCATCTGGCTCAGGCGGCGCCGTTGGCGCCACGTACGCAGCAGCGGGCCGACGCCGGACGCACGGCCGGCGGACGAGGGGATCGAATGGAAGGCGGCGGTCGGGTTCATGCACCGGATGATAAGCAATCCGGTGCGCGGCGGGCATTACCTGCGAGGTAAGCGTCGCGGTGCACGGCAGGCGGTTCGGTGCGTGGCGTGCGGGCGACGGCCGAGCGATGATTTTGCGCCGGCGGGCCGGCGAGCCCGCCGCCTGGCGCGACGCGCGCTCAGCCCGCCCGATGGCGCAACTCGACGCGCCGGATGTCCTTCACGATCACGAGATAGCTGAACACGGTGACGAGCGCGTTCAGGCCGACGAACACGAGCGCGCCGTTGAACGAGCCGCTCGCGCCGACGAGGTAGCCGATCGCGATCGGTGCCACGATGCCGGCCGTGTTGCCGAACATGTTGAACAGGCTGCCCGACAGGCCGATCGCCTCTTTCGGCGCGGTATCCGCGACCACCGCCCAGCCGAGCGAGCCGATCCCCTTGCCGAAGAACGACACGGCCATCAGCACGATCACGAGCGCTTCGCTGTCGACGTAGTTGCAGCCGATGATCGCCATCGACAGCAGCATCCCGCCGACGATCGGGATCTTGCGCGCGAGCGTCAGCGACACGCCGCGGCGGATCAGCGCGTCCGACAGCATCCCGCCGAGCACGCCGCCGAGGAAGCCGCAGATCGCCGGCAGCGACGTCATGAAGCCGGCCTTCAGCAGCGACATCCCGCGTGCCTGCACGAGGTAGATCGGAAACCACGTGAGGAAGAAGTAGGTCAGCACGTTCACGCAGTACTGACCGATATAGACACCGATCAGCATCCGGTTCGACAGCAGCTGGCGCACGTAGTACCAGCCGGCGACGCGCGAGCCTTCGGTGCGCGTGCCGTCGCGGCGCGCGGCCGCGCGTACGACGCCGCCGCCCTGCTCGATATGCTCGAGCTCCGCGCGGTTCACGGCCGGATGGTCGGCCGGGTCCTTCACGACGCGCAGCCACAGCAGCGCGAGCGCGATGCCGGCGAGGCCGAGCCACAGATAGACATGATGCCAGCCGTACGCGTGCGTGAGCCACGCCATCAGCGGCGAGAACACGACCGCCGCGAAATACTGCGCGGCGTTGAAGATTGCCGACGCGGTGCCGCGCTCGGCGGTCGGGAACCAGCTCGCGACGACCTTCGCGTTCGCCGGAAACGCGGGCGCCTCCGCGATGCCGACCGCGAAGCGCATCGCGAACAGCGCGACGACGGCGAATGCCGCGCTGCCGCCGAGGCCGATCGTGCTCTGCAGCAGCGTGAACGCCGACCACAGGAAGATGCTTGCCGCATACACGCGCCGCGCGCCGAACCGGTCGAGCAGCCAGCCGCTCGGCAATTGCGCGAGCACGTACGCCCAGCTGAACGCGGAGAAGATATAGCCCATCGTCACCGGATCGATGCCGAACGCCTGGCGGATCGGCGTGCCGGTGATCGACAGCGTCGCGCGGTCCGCATAGTTCAGCGTCGTGACGACGAACAGCATCGCCAGGATCCAGTAGCGCACCGCGGTTCGGCGTTCGGTGCGCGCGAGGTCGATCGGGAGGTCGCGAGAGCGAGTCTGATTCGTCACTTTAAATGTACGTCGTCATATGACATGGTGAGCAGTGTAGGGGCCGCATGCTGGCGTGCAAAGTTCGGGTTTCCCCTTGGTTATCCGACTGCTAGTCATCGTATCTCCGTGGTGCGCGTCATGCGATCGCGTGCGGCCCGCCTTTCGCAGGCCGGCTTCGGACGACAAGGAAAGCACGCCTACGTCGGCAGACATCGTATCTGTTGCGCTACAATGTTCGATCCCACCGAACCCACGGAGCACACCCATGCAACTGACAGGAGAGATGCTGATCGGCGCCGACGCGGTGACCGGCTCGGCCGGCACCTTGTACGCATTCGACCCGTCGAAGGACGCGCCGATCGATGTGCCGGCCTTCGGCATCGCGACGCAGGCCGACGTCGATCGCGCGTGCGAACTCGCGCGCGGCGCGTTCGACGCCTATCGCGCGCAGCCGCTCGCGGCGCGCGCGGCGTTTCTCGAGGCGATCGCCGACGAGATCGTCGCGCTCGGCGACGCGCTGATCGAGCGCGCCCACGCGGAAACGGGGCTGCCTGCCGCGCGGCTGCAGGGCGAACGCGCGCGCACCGTCGGCCAACTTCGTCTGTTTGCGCGCGTCGTGCGCGACGGCCGCTTTCTCGCCGCGTCGATCGATCCCGCGCAGCCGACGCGCACGCCGCTGCCGCGCTCGGACCTGCGGCTGCAGAAGATTCCGCTCGGCCCCGTCGCGGTGTTCGGCGCGAGCAATTTCCCGCTCGCGTTTTCGGTCGCGGGCGGCGACACCGCGTCGGCGCTGGCGGCCGGCTGCCCGGTGATCGTGAAGGGACACGAGGCACACCTCGGCACGTCGGAACTCGTCGGCCGCGCGATCCGCGCGGCGGTCGAGAAGTGCGGGATGCCGGCCGGCGTGTTTTCGCTGCTGGTCGGGCCGGGCCGCGTGGTCGGCACGGCGCTCGTCAACCATCCGGCGATTCAGGCGGTTGGCTTCACCGGCTCGCGGCAAGGCGGCATGGCGCTCGTGCAGCTCGCGAACGCGCGGCCGCAGCCGATTCCCGTCTACGCGGAAATGAGCAGCATCAACCCCGTCGTGCTGTTCCCGGCCGCGCTTGCCGCGCGCGGCGACGCGATCGCGACCGGCTTCGTCGAATCGCTGACGCTCGGCGTCGGCCAGTTCTGTACGAACCCGGGCCTCGTGCTCGCGATCGACGGCCCCGAGCTCGATCGCTTCGAGGCGGCCGCCGCGCAGGCGCTCGCGAAGAAGCCGGCCGGCGTGATGCTGACGCGCGGCATCGCGGACGCGTATCGCAACGGCCGCGGCACGCTCGCCGAACTGCCGGGCGTGCGCGAGATCGGCGCGGGCGAACCGGCGCAGACCGAATGCCAGGCGGGCGGCGCGCTGTACGAAGTCGGCGCGCAGGCATTCCTGTCGGAGCCGGCGTTCGGTCACGAGGTGTTCGGGCCGTCGTCGCTGATCGTGCGTTGCCGC
This sequence comes from Burkholderia sp. HMSC10F09, assembly GCF_001806955.1. Classification (NCBI taxonomy): domain Bacteria; kingdom Pseudomonadati; phylum Pseudomonadota; class Betaproteobacteria; order Burkholderiales; family Burkholderiaceae; genus Burkholderia; species Burkholderia sp. HMSC10F09. The sequence goes on along the minus strand of NZ_KV786935.1, from coordinate 3,913 downwards.
GACTTCGACGAGGTCGCGCGCGTGCTCGACGCGCTCGAAGGCCAGCTCACGGCCACGCTGCAGATGGACGCCGACGACAAGCCGCTCGCGCGCCGTCTGCTGCCGATCCTCGAACGCAAGGCCGGTCGTCTGCTCGTGAACGGTTTCCCGACCGGCGTCGAGGTGTGCGACGCGATGGTGCACGGCGGCCCGTTCCCGGCGACGTCGAACGCGGCGTTCACGTCGGTCGGCGCGACCGCGATCGACCGCTTCCTGCGGCCGGTGTGCTATCAGGACTTCCCGGACGATCTGCTGCCCGAAGCGCTGCAGCAGGACAATCCGCTTTCGATTCCGCGGCTGCGGGACGGGAAGGCGGAGTGATGTGCTGAACGCGTCGTTTCGGTGGGCGGTCGGCCGCCGGAATGACGGCGGGAAATGAGGAGGCGGAATCGGCCCGGCGGTCGGTTCCGCTTTTTTATCGTCGAGAGCGGCGCGTTGCGCGAGTTCGGCGGGGTGGCCGTCGTTGGCCGTACGGCGATTGGCGGCCAGCCGATTTCCCAGCGACAACGGCACGTTCGCAAACTGTACGACGCGTCGCCGATCATCCGATTCCGCGAACCGCTTCAGCCGATCACGGCTCGGCGAACCTTGTGCAAAGCATCGCCGAGCGCATCCAGCGACAGCGAACCGAGCGCCAAGCGAAGGGCATGACGCGTATTCGGCGTGGTCGAGAACGGCTCGGCCGTGGTCACGAGTACACCGTCACGTTCGAGATCGGCCGCGACGCGATCGGCGCGCAGGTCGTCGGGCAATTCGAGCCACACGTAGTAGGAGTTCGGGTGCGCGACGATTGCGCCGCCGCGCAGGATGCGGCGCGCGAGCGACTGTCTGCGCCGCGCATCTTTGCGCTTTCGCTCCTCGAGCGTGTCGACCATCCCGCTTTCGATCCACTGGCACGCCAGTGCAACGGTGAGCGACGGCGTGTTCCATGTCGATACGCGGATCGCGCGCTCGAGTGGCGGTATCAGGCGCGCCGGCGCCGCAACGAAGCCCACCCTCAATCCCGATGCGACGCTTTTCGACAGCCCCGATACGTAGACCGTCCGCTCGGGCGCATACGTGAAAACCGGCTTCGGCGCGGGCTCGGCGAGGAACGCGTAGGCGCCGTCCTCGATGACGAGAAAGTCGTGACGTTCGGCGAGTTCGGCGAGGCGAATCCGGTCCGGTTCGCTCATCACCCAGCCGAGCGGATTGTGCAGCGTGGGCATCGTATAGAGTGCGCGCACGGGGCGTCGCCGGCAGAGTGCGTCGAGCCGATCCAGATCCGGGCCGCCGCCCACGCATGACGGCAGCGGCGCGAGGTCGAGCCGGTGCAGTTGCGCCAGCGCTTTCATGCCGGGGTAGGTCAGCGCGTCGATGGCCAGAATGTCGCCGGGCTGCAGTAGCGCCATGACTGTCACGGCGAGCCCCTGCTGCGCGCCGTTGACGATCAGCACCTGTTCGCCGGGCACGCGGATGTCGCGATTGCGTAAATGTTTGGCGACGGTTTGCCGTTCGTGCCTGCGTCCGCCTTGCGGCGCGGAATGCAGCAGTGCATCGAGATCGCCCGACGCGGCGAGTGTGCGCAACCCCGTGCGGAGCAACTCGACCTGCCCGGGCAGCGACGGATAGTTGAAGGTCAGATCGATCGTTCCGGAGCACGCCGGATTTTGCTCGAGCCCGAGTCCGCGCGGCAACGACGTATCGCGCACGAAGGTGCCTCTTCCCACTTCGCCGACTACGAGCCCCATCGCTTCGAGTTCGCCGTACACGCGCGACGCGGTCGCCAGCGCGACGCCGTGCTGCTTCATCAGTGCGCGGATCGTGGGGAGCTGCGTGCCGGGCGGCAGCGTGCCTGCCCGTATGTGGCCGACCAGATCGTCGACGATGGATTTGTATCGAGGTTCGGCCATCGATGTATCTAGAACAATTTTTTGTTTGTATCGCCTGCAGAGATTACGCTGGGATCTCCACTCACGCAAACGGCCGCCAGCATGATCGACACCTCGACCTTATTGATCTTCTCCGGCGCGGTGATGGCGCTGCTTTTGTCTCCGGGGCCGAACATGGCGTTCGTGATGGCGCACGGCATGGCCTACGGGCTCGGCGGCGGCGCGGCTGCGGCGCTCGGTATCGGCGTCGCCGACCTGATCCTCACGCTGCTGACGGCGACCGGCGTGACGGCGATGGTCGCCGCCTGGCCGCCGTCGTTCGACGTGATCCGCTATGCCGGTGCGGCTTATCTGCTGTGGATGGCCTACAAGGCTATGCGTCGACCGGGTGAGCTGGGCCAGGTCGCCGCTTCCCAGGCGACGCTGCGCTCGGTGTTAGTGCGTGCGATGCTCAACAGCCTGCTGAATCCGAAGGCGCTGCTGTTCTTCATGGTTTTTCTGCCGCAGTTCGCGGATCCCGGCAAAGGCGCGGTGGGCCACCAGTTGATCGTGCTCGGTTGTGTGCTGACGGCGATCAGTACGGTGTTTCACACGCTGCTCGGCAGTGTCGGCGGTTCGGTGCGCCGCTTTCTGTGCCGCCATGCGCGCGCGGCGAAACTGCAGTCTCGCGGATTGGCGGCGTTGCTCGTGCTGCTGGCCGTGCGGCTGGCCGTGATGTCTCGTCCCGTCTGAGCGGTAGACGGCGTGTCGTACTCGCAACGTATGGAGAATCCTCGATGTACATCGCAGCGTTCATCTACAAGCCCGGTGAAGTCGACGAGGAGTTCCACCGGCTGAGCGCCATCATCGATGGCATCGCGGCGAGTTTGCCGGGCTTCGTCGGCGCGGAATCCTGGCGATCGGCCGACGGGCGGCTCGTGAATGCCAGCTACTACTGGCGTGACGAAGCGTCGCTGAAGGCATTTGCGTCCGCGCCGCAGCATCTCGATGCGAAACGACAATTCCGCAAGTGGTACGGCGGGTATCACGTCGTCATTTCGAAGGTTGAGCGGGCGTATGGAGACGGGACGGTCGAGCACTTTGTGCAGGACTCGCGGAGGTTGGGAGGGCGGTGATGGGTGGGGGCGGCGCCGTCGTTGAGGCGCCGCGTTCATCCTCGGGGTGCGCACTTTGGAAGAGGGGCGGCTGCGTGATGCGGGGCAAACGGACAGGTTGGACAACCGATGTTTGCGCGCGATCTGGCGAGCGGCCGGGGAAAGCCAGCGCAGCTAGCGTTTCGGGAGTTGACGCTGGTGGCTTTCGACCAAAAGTGAACGTTCGCAATCTGATCATGGGAGACCGCAACGGATCCGTAACGGGCCATTCGATGTTGCCTCGCCGGTCCGCCGTAACAGCAGCAGCGCGTGCCGGCGCGTTAGTGATTGCGCATCAGTTCCACCACGAAGTCCAGAAAAGCGCGGGTCTTTGCCGGCACGTGGTGCCGGGATGCGTAGTAGACGTATAACGGATACCGTTCGTCTACCCATTCGGGAAAGAGATTGATCAACCGCCCGTCGGCAATCAGGGGCTCGGCACCGAGCAGCAACATCTGCGCAATCCCGGAACCGGCGAGACATGCGTTAAGCAGAGCGCCCGGGTCGTTGACCGTGAGTCGTCCCTGAGTGTTCACCACAATGCGTTTTCGTTTGCGATGGAATTCCCACTGGAACGGCTTGCCAGTCTCCGGGTTTCGAAATTCGAGGCATCTGTGGCGTCGACCTTCCAGGTCCTCGGGTTTTGCCGGCCGTCCCCAACGTGCAACGTACGACGGTGCTGCAACTGTCGCGATGCGGGAGTCGAGCAGCTTTCTCGCGATTAGGGTAGAGGCTTTCGGTTCGCCGAATCTAACGGCGAGGTCGAAGCCGTCCATGACGAGGTCGCCAAGACTGTCCCGCGCGATGAACTCGATTTCGAGTTCCGGGTGTGTGTCCATGAGGGGGTGTCAGGATTTCCGTGTTCAAGGC
>NZ_KV786934.1:0-6980 GCF_001806955.1 Burkholderia sp. HMSC10F09 | reverse complement strand
CGCGCCGCGCGGCGGCGCGCTCGACACGTTCGTGTGGCGCGTGAGCGTCGCCGACGTCGGCGCGGCGGGGCCGTTCTCGCGTTTCGACGGCGTCGACCGCACGCTCGTGCTGCTGTCCGGCGCCGGGATGACGCTCGCGGAAGCGGGCGGGCGGCGCCACGTGCTCGATGCGCCGCTCGCGCGTGCCGACTTCGCGGGCGAAACGGCGATCGACGCGACGCTGCACGACGGACCGACGCGCGACTTCAACCTGATGACGCGTCGCGCGGCCGCGCGCGGCACGCTCGACGTATGGCGCGCGGGCACGCACCGCGTCGCGCATGCCGACACCGTGCTGCTGTTCTGCGCGGCGGGCGTCGTCGAGGTCGCGCTCGACGACGCGCGCTTCACACTGGAAGAAATGGACACGTTGCGGCTCGACGGGCCGCCGCGTGCGCTTGACCTCGTCGTGAGCGGAGGCGGCGCGCTGCTGGCCGTGTCGCTCGTCGTCGGCGAACGAGACTGAACGCATGAAACCGACTGTCTGGCATCACCTGAGGCTGTGTCCGCACGGCCATCCCGACGAAACGATCGACGATGCGGCGATCGCCGTCGACGAAACCGGCGCGATCGTGTGGCGCGGCGCATGCGCTGCGCTGCCGCACGGCTATGCGCACTGGCGGCGCGAAGACCTGCACGGCGCCTGGGTGACGCCGGGCCTCGTCGACTGCCACACGCACCTCGTGTACGGCGGCACGCGCGCGGACGAATTCGCGCAGCGCCTCGCCGGCGTCAGCTACGAGGAGATCGCGCGGCAGGGCGGCGGGATCGTGTCGACGGTGCGCGCGACGCGCGCGGCCGACGAGACCGCGCTGTTCGTGCAGGCCGCCGCGCGGCTGCAGCCGTTGCTGGCCGAAGGCGTGACCGCGATCGAGATCAAGTCGGGCTACGGTCTCGACCTCGCGAGCGAGCGCAAGATGCTGCGCGTCGCGCGGCAGCTCGGCGAACGCTTTCCGGTGAGCGTCTACACGACGTTCCTCGGCGCGCACGCGCTGCCGCCCGAATATGCGGGCCGCGCGGACGCATACATCGACGAAGTATGCGAGCGCATGCTGCCGACACTGGCCGACGAAGGGCTCATCGATGCGGTCGACGTGTTCTGCGAGCGCATCGGTTTTTCGCTCGCGCAGACGGAGCGCGTGTTCGAAGCCGCGACACGGCGCGGGCTGCCGGTGAAGCTGCACGCGGAGCAGCTGTCGAACGCGGGCGGCACCGCGCTCGCTGCGCGGTATCGCGCGCTGTCGGCGGACCACCTCGAGTTTCTCGACGAAGCCGGCATCGAAGCGATGAAGGCGGCCGGCACGGTCGCCGTGCTGCTGCCGGGCGCGTACTACTTCATTCGCGAGACGCAGTTGCCGCCGATCGATCTGCTGCGCCGGCACGGCGTGCCGATCGCGCTCGCGACCGATCACAATCCCGGCACGTCGCCGCTCGAATCGCTGCTGCTGACGATGAATCTCGGCTGCACGCTGTTCCGGATGACGGTGCCCGAAGTGCTGCAGGGCGTCACGCGCCACGCGGCCGCCGCGCTCGGCCGAGCCGATCGCCACGGCGCGCTCGAAGTCGGTCGGCAGGCCGATTTCGCGGTGTGGTCGGTCGGCTCGCTGGCGGAACTCGCATACTGGATCGGCCGGCCGCTCTGCGAGCAGGTCGTGCGCGGCGGCACGACCGTGTTTCGGCGGATGATCGGCTAGCCCTGGACAAGACGAGACTCACGATGACCGACATGACCTTGTTCGCGGACCATGCCTATCTGCCCGACGGCTGGCGCCGCAACGTGCTGCTGCGCTGGGACGCGAGCGGCACGCTGACCGGCGTGACGCCCGACACCGATGCGCCCGCCGGCGTCGCGCGCGCGGCCGGGCCCGTATTGCCCGGCATGCCGAACCTCCATTCGCACGCGTTCCAGCGCGCGATGGCGGGGCTCACCGAATACCGCGCGAATCCGGCCGACAGCTTCTGGAGCTGGCGCGACCTGATGTATCGCTTCGCGCTGAAGATCACGCCCGACGCGCTCGCGGCAATCGCACGCTGGCTCTACGTCGAGATGCTGAAGTGCGGCTACACGTCGGTGTGCGAGTTCCACTACGTGCATCACGCGCAGGACGGCTCGCGCTATCCGCAGATCGCCGAACTCGGCACGCGCGTGATCGACGCGGCGCGCGCGGCCGGCATCGGCATCACGATGCTGCCGGTCTCGTATCAATTCGCGGGCTTCGGCAACAAGCCGCCGCGCGACGATCAGCGCCGCTTCATCAACACGCCGGACGGCCTGCTCGAACTGCTCGACGCGATGCGCCGCACGGCACCCGAGCATGGCGGACTGCGCTACGGCGTCGCGCCGCACTCGCTGCGCGCGGTGTCGGAGAACGGGCTGCGCGTGCTGCTCGACGGGCTGCCGAACGACGCGCCGGTGCACATCCACATTGCCGAGCAGACGGCCGAAGTCGACGACTGCATGCGCGCGTACGGCGCGCGGCCCGTGCAGTGGCTGCTCGATCGCTTCGACGTCGACGCGCGCTGGTGCCTCGTGCACGCGACGCACATCGACGCCGCCGAGACGGCGGCGCTCGCGAAGCGCGGCGCGGTAGCCGGCCTGTGCCTGACGACCGAAGCGAATCTCGGCGACGGCATCTTTCCGGCCGTCGACTATCTCGCGCAACGCGGCGCGATCGGGATCGGTTCGGACAGCCATGCATCGGTCGACTGGCGCGCGGAGCTGCGCCTGCTCGAATACGGGCAGCGGCTCGTGCATCGTGCGCGCAACGTGCTCGCGAGCGAGACCCACGCGTACGTTGCCGATCGATTGTTCGACGCCTCGCTCGCGGGCGGCGCGCAGGCGAGCGGGCGGCCGATCGGCGCGCTGCGCGACGGCTGCCGCGCGGACTGGCTCGTGCTGGATCCCGATCATCCGGCGATCGCCGAACACGACAGCACCGCGTGGCTATCCGGCGCGGTGTTCGCCGAACACGGCGATACGCCGGTGCTCGACGTCTATACGGGCGGCGAGCGCGTGGTGCGCGGCCGCCGCCATCGCGACGAAGCGGCCGCCTATGCGGACTACCGCGCCGCACTGGCGCAACTGCTGCGCTGACGCGCGGCTACCGGCGCACGCACCAGCGTGCGCCGCTCGACTTCCACGGTGACGCGACATGACTGAACAACCGGCTGTATTCACGCTGAAGCAGGGCACCGTGCCGCTGCTGATCTCGATTCCGCACGCAGGCACGCACATCCCCGACGACATCGCGGCGACGATGACGCCCGATGCGCGCTTCGTCGACGACTGCGACTGGCATCTGGAGCGGCTCTACGCGTTCGCGGCCGAACTCGGCGCATCGATCCTCGTGCCGTCGCATGCGCGCTACGTCGTCGATCTGAACCGTCCGCCCGACAACGAGAACCTTTATCCGGGGCAGGACACGACGGGGCTCGTGCCGGTCGACACGTTCGACAAGCTGCCGCTGTATCCGGCCGGCGCGCTGCCCGACGACGACGAGATCGCACGCCGCCGCGACCGCTACTGGCGTCCGTACCACGGCGCGCTGCAGGACGAGATCGCGAGGCTCAAGCGCGACCACGGTCGCGTGCTGGTATGGGAGGCGCATTCGATCCGCTCGCACGTGCCGCGTTTCTTCGAAGGGCGGCTGCCGGATTTCAATTTCGGCACCGCGAGCGGCGCGAGTGCCGCGCCCGGGCTCGCGGAAGCGCTCGCCGCGCGCGTGCTCGAACACGGCGGCTATACGGCGGTCGCAAACGGGCGCTTCAAGGGCGGCTACATCACGCGTCATTACGGCGTGCCGGAGACCGGCGTGCAGGCCGTGCAGCTCGAGCTGTCGCAGATCACGTACATGGACGAGACGCGGCCGTATGCGTACGACGAAGCGCGCGCCGCGCGCGTCGCGCCCTTGCTGCGCACGCTCGTCGAAACGGCGCTCGCGTACCGCTGAGCGCCCGCGCGCCGCATGCGGCAGTGCGGCGAAGCGGCGTGGCGCGCCTCTATTCGTGCGTACGTCGCGCTGCCGCGGCGCAACAACACGGCGTCGGTCGTTGCGGCCGATGCCGTTTTTTTTGCCGCGGCGAACCGTCCGATCGTCACCCGAAAATTTGACGCAATTTTTCGTTGATATAAGCTGAATGTCAGGAAGTCGCCGCACGTGCATCGGCCGCGAGCGCGCTCGGGAGGGGCGCTCCGCGCGATGCCGGGCTTCGGCGGCTTCCCGACGCGTCGCCGCGGCGCGGTTGCCGCTTGCGCCCGATCGTGACGCGTGTCCGAGCATTCGTCTGTCCATCGAGAACGATCGTGAAAGCCGCCAGCCCATCGATACGTCGGACGCGAAGTCCGTCGGCGGGCGCGCCGACTCAGGCCGGGTCGATCCGGCCTGCTGATCGCGGCGCGCATGCCGCCCGTTTGCGCAAGCCTTGCCGCTTGACCGTTTCCCGCTGCGGCGTGCGCCGCTTCAACCTCGCGACCGCGCACGTCTTCAGCGCGGTGCAGTGCGACGGCAGCGCGTCGTTGTTGCCCTAGCGTCCTCTTCCCGTTGCGAGCCGAGTCGTATGCCGTGCCGCCGCTGCGTGCACGCGGACGACGCGTGCGCGCGTGCGGCGCGCGTCGCCGCGCAGGTGCGCCGGTGTCGCATGCGCGTGTGGCGCACTGCGTGCAGACGTTCGTTGCGCAGACAACGGAGCCGCGACCATGCGCGCACGCCCGATCGTAGCCGTCACCGCCGACCGCATCATGCGCGGTCCGCATCCGAACCATACGGCCGGCGAGAAGTACCTCGACGCGCTCGTCGACGGCGCCGGCGCGCTCGCGTTGGTGCTGCCCGCGCTCGGTGCGCGCCAGCCGCTCGACGCGATCGTCGCGGCGATCGACGGACTGCTGTTGACCGGCAGCTATTCGAACGTCGAGCCGCATCATTACGGCGGCGCGCCGAGCCCGCGCGACACCTTGCACGATCGCGCGCGCGATGCGACCGCGCTGCCGCTGATCCGCGCGGCGATCGACGCCGGCGTGCCCGTGCTCGCGATCTGTCGCGGCATGCAGGAGCTGAACGTCGCATACGGCGGCACGCTGCATCAGCGGCTGCACGCGACGGCCGGCTTCGACGATCACCGCGAACGGCTCGACGATCCGCTCGAGCGGCAGTACGGCCCCGCGCACGTCGTGCAGTTCACGCCGAACGGACTGCTGCAGCGGATCGCCCGCGGCACGACCGACGCGCGCGTGAACTCGCTGCACGATCAGGGCATCGCGCGCATCGGCGCCGGGCTCGTCGTCGAGGCACGTGCGCGCGACGGGCTCGTCGAGGCCGTCAGCGTGCGCGGTGCGCGTGCGTTCGCGCTCGGCGTGCAATGGCATCCGGAATGGCGCTACGCGGAGCAGCCGCTGTCGCGCGACATCTTCGCGGCATTCGGCGCGGCATGCCGCGCGCGAATGGCGCATCGCATTCACGCATTCGCCGGCGGGTTGCCGCCGCCGAACGCGTCCGACGTCGACTGAAAGAGGCCGATCATGCAACCCGAACTGACCGAATTCCTGCGCCAGCACCGCATCACCGAGGTCGAAGCGATCATCCCCGACATGGCAGGCATCGCGCGCGGGAAGATCATTCCGCGCAACAAATTCGAATCCGGCGAATCGATGCGGCTGCCGCAGGCCGTGATGGTGCAGACCGTGACCGGCGACTATCCGGAAGACGGCACGCTGACCGGCGTGACCGATCCCGACATGGTGTGCGTGCCCGATCCGTCGACGATCTGCCTGATCCCGTGGGCCGTCGATCCGACCGCGCAGGTGATCCACGACTGCGTGCACTTCGACGGCTCGCCGGTCGAGATCTCGCCGCGCTACGTGCTGCGACGCGTGCTCGAGCTGTACAAGCAGAAGGGGTGGCAGCCGGTCGTCGCGCCCGAGCTCGAGTTTTATCTCGTCGACATGAACGCCGATCCCGACTTGCCGCTGCGCCCGCCGGTCGGCCGCACCGGACGCGCGGAGACCGGGCGGCAATCGTATTCGATCGAGGCCGTCAACGAGTTCGATCCGTTGTTCGAGGACATCTACGAATACTGCGAGATGCAGGGGCTCGACATCGAGACGCTGATCCATGAGGTCGGCGCCGCGCAGATGGAGATCAACTTCGTGCACGGCGATGCGCTGTCGCTTGCCGATCAGGTGTTCCTGTTCAAGCGCACCGTGCGCGAAGCGGCGCTGCGCCACAACATGTACGCGACGTTCATGGCCAAGCCGATGGAAGGCGAACCGGGCTCGGCGATGCATATCCATCAGAGCCTCGCCGATGCGCGCACCGGACGCAACCTGTTCGCCGACGAAGGCGGGGCCGTGTCGCCGATGTTCCATAGCTATCTCGCGGGGCTGCAGAAATACACGCCCGCGCTGATGCCGATCTTCGCGCCGTACATCAACTCGTATCGCCGCTTGTCGCGCTTCATGGCTGCGCCGATCAACGTGCAATGGGGCTACGACAACCGCACGGTCGGCTTCCGGATCCCGCAGTCGAATCCGGTCGCGCGGCGTATCGAGAACCGGATTCCGGGTGTCGACTGCAACCCGTATCTCGCGTTCGCGGCGACGCTCGCGGCCGGCTATCTCGGTCTCGAGCAGCAGCTCGCGCCGACCGAGCCGATCGCCTCGGACGGCTACTCGCTGCCGTACCAGCTGCCGCGCAACCTGGAAGAGGGCATCTCGCTGATGGCCGCGTGCACGCCGCTCGCCGACATTCTCGGCGACAAGTTCGTGAAGGCGTATCTCGCGCTGAAGGAAACCGAATACGAAGCGTTCTTCCGCGTGATCAGTTCGTGGGAGCGCCGCCATCTGCTGCTGCACGTATGAGCGTGCGGCATCGTCATCCGGAGGCAACATGAACGATCGTCACGACGCACGGCCGAGCGCGCGCTCGACCGCCGAATACCGCGCGCTC